>JAGLQA010000227.1 GCA_023137075.1 Candidatus Aminicenantota bacterium | reverse complement strand
TCAAGATGAATATATTATTAAAAACTTCCAAAATTAAAATTGCTGATGATACATCTTTTCATTTGACATCGGATTTTTGCTGTGATATAAATTCCCATGACGTTGATGATATGGTCTTTTCGTAAATCTTCAGGAAAAACATCATGATCCAGGTTGTTACAATCGGGCTTTCCGCTTTTTTGCTTTTTCTACTTCAGCCGATGATTTCCAAGATCATTCTCCCCGATTTCGGCGGCGGCTCATCCATCTGGCTGACCTCTCTTATCTTTTTTCAGGTACTGCTATTAGGGGGGTATACCTTCAGTCACCTGGTGGTTAAAAAATTAAAACCGCTTCGACAGGCAGCAATATATGCCGCTCTCATCCTCCTCTCCCTTCTTTTTATCCCGGTTCAAATTCATTTCCGTCAGGCCAATTTAGCGCCGGTGCTCCATATCTTTGTGCTGCTGCTTGTATCCATCGGGCTGCCCTACTTCATGCTGTCCACTACCAGTCCCATGGTGCAATACTGGATCGCTTCGGATAACAAGAAAAAAAATCCCTATGTCCTCTACGCCGTATCAAATGCCGGGTCTCTGGCCGGTCTTTTATGCTATCCCACTCTCATCGAGCCCAACCTGACCAATGGCCGGCAAACCGGCTTGTTGTCCATCGGTTTTGCCTGCTTCGCTTTTTTCATATTGCTTTGCTTGATTCTTTATCTAAAAAGAAGACCGGGCAGCCGGAAGAATTCCGCTGATTTGCAGAATCCGGGTTCAGCGGCCCACCCGGAACCTGAAGATATATCCCGGAGCCAACGGTTGGGCTGGATGGGTCAGGCCATGCTCCCGGCTGCCGCTCTTATGGTTTTTACCCACCACCTGACGGTCGATATAGTGAATTTTCCCCTGCTCTGGGTCATCCCTCTCAGTCTTTACCTGGTCTCCTTTGTGATCTGCTTTTTGAAACCCGAAATATCAAAACCGGGATTAATCCGCACGGTAGTTATTATTCTCCCGGTTCTGGCCATGGTTTTAGCGCTCAGGAGCGAATTCAAGATACCCTTTACCTGGAAAATCACAGCCACCTGTGTGTGCCTCTTTGCTATTTGCATGTTTTTCCACGGTAACCTGGAACGGTCAAAGCCGAGACCGGGCAATTTGACATCTTTTTATCTCTATCTATCCTTAGGCGGGTGTTTGGGCAGCATATCTGCCGGGATTATTGCTCCTCTCGTTTTTAAATCTACCTTCGAGCTTTACATCGTGATTATCGCCTCCTTTTATCTGATCCTGCTACCCTATTTCCGGCAGAGAAAGAAGAATCTGAAAGTTTTTTTTCAAACAATGGCCGCCCTGCTCTTAATACTCTCTTTTATCAATGAAGAGATTGCCCGCCACCACTATATCACCTTCAAAACACGGAGTTTTTATGGAACCTACACGATCCGGGAACTGCCGGCTTTACCGGGAAAACACATTGCTGCACGGATTCTTAGCCATGGAACAACCATACACGGCGGCCAGGCCAGGGATGAACAAAACCGGCTCATTCCTATTTCCTATTTCCATCCGGATACGGGAATAGGGCAGGCATTTTTACGCCTGCCCGGATTGAAGGATATCGGGGTCGTGGGTCTGGGTACGGGAATAGTTTCACTATACGGCACTGAAGGCCAGACCTTTGATTTTTTTGAGATTGACCCCACGGTTGTGGACATCGCTCAAAACCGGTTCGACAATTTACGTGCCGGTCCGGCCCGTATCCGCAATATAATAGGAGACGCCCGTATTGAAATCGTTAAAATTCCCGATAATTCCTACGATATGCTTGTGATGGATGCCTTTACCAGCGGGGCAATCCCCACTCACCTGCTTACCGGTGAGGCGATGGCGGAGTATTTTCGTGTGATGCGGCCGGGAGGAGTTATATTGTTTCATATCACTAACAGGTATGTCAACCTGGTGCCTGTCCTGAATTGCGCTGCCAAAAAAATGGGCCTGTTTATCAAGCATCATAATTCCTTTGAAGATCTTTCCACCCACCGGTTCGCTGCTCATTGGGCGATTTTAACAAAAAACAAAACCGCCTTCGAAGCCGTAACATCAGGCACCCCGGACTGGAAAACACCGCCGGAAAAAAGCATTTGCTGGAGAGACGAATTTTCCAGCTTGTGGTCCCTGGTTAATTTCTCGGATTGATCGTTTCTGCGATTTACAGCAGGCGGGATTTTATATCTTCATATTTAAGCTGTGCATCTTCCCACTTTTTATTGCTCTCGTCCAGCTCCTTCTTAGCTGCCGCGTACTCCTTTTGCAGGGAGACAGTGAGTCGTTTGTCCTGGTAGGTATCGGGACTGGCCATATCTGTTTCAATCTCGGCGATCCTGGTTTCTAAGTGACTGATTCTGTCTTCTAATCGCTCTATCTCATTTTTTAATTGGTTCAACTCTTTGCTGACAGCCTGGCGGGCTTCCGCTTCCAATCGTTTTTGCTCTTTTGTCTTCTTAATTCCACCTGGCCGGGATACTTCTCCGGGGAGATTAGAATGAGCCGGTTCTTCCCGGTTTCTCCGCTTTTGCAGGTAGTAGGAGTAGTCACCGCTGTACTCCTCGAGTTCCCCCTCCCTGAATTCGATGACCCGTTCCACCAATTTATCTAAAAAGTAACGGTCATGGGAGATCAGCAACATGGTACCGTCATAATGCGATAAAGCATGCTCTAAGGCCTCCCTGGCAGTCCGGTCTAAGTGGTTGGTGGGTTCATCCATGATCAGGAAGTTGACCGGGGAGAGCAGTATTTTGGCCAGCGAAACCCTGGCCTTCTCTCCGCCGGATAGAACGCTAATTTTTTTATTTACATCGTCACCGCTGAATTGGAAAAGACCCAATACATTACGAATTTCGGTTAAGTAGCTCGTGGCGGCTGTGGCGGAGACCTCCTGGTAAACCGTTGCCTCTAAGTTCAGGCTTTCAGCCTGGTGCTGGGCATAATATCCTATCTGAGCTCGCTCACCGGTTTGCAGTGAACCTGCTTGAGGCTGGAGCTGCCCGGCGATTAGACGTGTCAGCGTGGTTTTACCCGTGCCGTTGGCCCCGATCAGGGCCACTCTTTCCCCCCGGTAGATGCTTAAATTGATGTCCCGGAATATCCACTGCTTATCGTAACGGAACCACATATCTTTGATTTGCAGTGTATCCTTAAAACTTCTGACACTAACGTTCAGCTTGAATTCCAAATGAGGTGAAGTTGATGGCGGAGTCAGCTCGATTTTTTCCATCCGTTCCAACTGCTTAATCCGGCTTTGTACCTGGGTGGCTTTGGTATTTTTGGCGCGGAATCGATTGATGAACCTTTCCTGCCGGGCTATTTCGGATTGCTGTTCCTTCCACTTTTTTTCGAGCAGCCTTTGCCGTTGCTTTTTTTGCTCTTTAAAAAAGTGGTAGTTTCCGGAGTAGTGCTCGAGTTTGCCTCCTTCTAACTCCACAATCTCCTGGGCCAGGCGGTCGATAAAGAAGCGGTCGTGAGATACCAGTATAATACTTCCGGGAAAGTTCAGCAGGTATTGTTCCAACCATTCCAGGGATGGTAAATCCAGGTGATTGGTGGGCTCGTCTAAGAGAAGCAGGTCCGGTTTTTGCGTCAACAGGAGGGCTAAGTAAGATCTCATCCGCCAGCCGCCGCTAAATTCCCGCAGCGGGCGGTCAAAATCGCTTTTGCGGAATCCCAATCCCGTGAGAATGTTCTTTGCAGTTGTTTCGATGTGGTAACCATCTACAGCTTCAAATCGCTGTTCTAAGTCCCCCAATTGTTTCAGGAGATTTTCCTGCTCAGCGGTCGTCGAATCTAAAGCGTGGTGTAGTTCATTGATCCGCTTTTCCAGGTCCGCAATTTCTGTCTGTCCGGCCAGTACGGATTCCAGTAAAGTACCGCTGCCCACATCGATTTCTTCCTGCGGCAGGTAGCCGATCCGGTAATCTTTCGGTTTGCTAACCCTACCTTGTGTTGGCTCGATCTCGCCGGTTAAAATTTTCAACAAGGTAGTTTTTCCGGTTCCATTGGGACCGATCAGGGCTGCGCGCTTTTTGTCCTGAATGGTCCAGTCCATACCGGCAAGTAATTGGCGATCGCCTATCGAGTAATGTAAATCTTTAATTTGCAGCATTTTTTATGTAATGGCATAAATTATGTCATAAAGAATACGAACTTTCAAGTTTTTAGAGGCAAAAAAGCTTGGTGGGAAATTAGGAGAAAGGGTTGCACTTGAAATAATGATTAAATTCAGGTATAACTACTTCTAGGTTTGTTGTTAAATTTGGATTATATATGAAAAAGAAAATAATACGAATTTCTTCACTTATCGGAATTGTACTTTTTGTTCTGTTGGTATGGAAAATCGGGCCCGATCAAATCTGGGACAACATAAAAAAAATAACCTGGCACAATTTTGTGATTTTATTTTTTCTGCGTCTCTTTTACTGGATGCTGCGAACCTACTGCTGGGACGTTATATTGAAGGGTTACGGGCATCGGGCGACTTTCCTGCATCTTTTTGTGTGCCGCATGAGCAGCCATGCCGTCAGTCACCTGACTCCTTCCGCCGCCGTTGGTGGAGAAGCGGCACGAATTTTTATGTTAAATTCCTCCAGTAAAAAGATCACCCTGGCCTCGGTCATTGTCGATAAGACCATGGAACTTTTAGCCCTGATTGCCTTAGCGATTGTCGGGGTGGGGGTTGCCGTTACCCGGATATCCCTGCCTGTGAAATACCAGGTTTTTTTGATCTCTTTTGTCGTTGGCGGTACTCTCCTTCTTTTTTTAATCCTGTCAAAGCAGAAACAGGGATTCATCGGCTGGATTGTTAAACTACTGGGGAAAATAAAAATCAAGTTTAAAGCAGTAGAAAGAAATAGGGAAAAAATCGAGGAAACAGATAAATATATTTCCGAATTTTATCGAAATCAGAGGAAGCGGTTTTGGCAGGTGTTTTTTTTATATTCTATGTTGGTTTTAGTATGGACAATGGAGATTCATCTAACCTTATTGTTCATCGGCGCCTCGAATATTTCTATCCTGGATAGTTTCGTAATCGTTACCTTAGGATCCATATCCTTTTCCTTCCCCATCGTTCCTGCCTCGATCGGTATATATGAGGCGACCTATGTCGGTATATTCGCCCTATTAAGATTGGGGACCGATATGGGCTTAACCTTGGTGTTGATCAGGAGGGTCATTGCATTATTATGGGCTGGTGTCGGTGTGCTGGGGATGATAATCGTAAACCAGGATCGGCAAAAAAAAAGGGAAGACCTCTAATCTTTTTTGTATGTGGAAAAGACTTTTGTGGTTATACCGCCGCGGGGAGTAAAGGCTGCTTCAACGGTCATTTCTAAGGGTTGAAGTACCTGTACTAAGTGATTTAAGATGAGTGCCGAGAGGTTTTCATAAAAAATACCCACGCTGCGAAATTGCATGAAGTAGTATTTGAGTGATTTCAGTTCTACGATGTGTTTGTCCGGTAAATATTTGATGGTAATAGCGCCCATGTCGGGAAGCCCGGTTTTGGGGCATAGGGAAGTAAATTCAGGGTTGGTAATTTCGACCCGGGTGTTTTGTTCACTGTTTTGATAGGGTATCGGCTCCAGGACTTCCGCGGATATGAATGCCGCGTCCTGTCTTATTTCTTTTAAATAGTCCGTTACGTTATCAATATTCATGTGAATTACCTATTTTTTTATCTTGAAGTTTAATATGGCATCTTTCAGCCTGGGCTTTAAGTAGTCCATTCCTTCATCGGGGGATGAAAAGAAGCGGAATAATTTTACATCTCCGGGCGATATTAACCCATATTCGATTAGTTTATCAAAATTGATAAGGTCTTCCCAATAAATACGATCATACAACAATACCGGGATCTTGAGCTTTTCGAGTTTTTTGGTTTGCATCAAGGTTAAGGTTTCGAATAATTCGTCCAGGGTACCGAAACCGCCGGGAAAAATGATAATTGCTTTGGCATGGTACATGAACCAGAGTTTGCGCATAAAAAAGTAGTGAAATTCAAAACTTAATTCCGGTGTAATATAGTTATTGGGATTCTGTTCAAAGGGAATAGAGATGTTCAAACCGATATTTCTTTCCTTTGCCCGGCTGGCTCCCCGGTTGGCTGCTTCCATAATACCGGGGCCTCCGCCGGAACAGATGGCAAACCCTTCACCTTTTTTTTTGAGTTCTTTTGAATAATTTGCCAATTTAAAGGCCAATTCTTCTGCCGCCCAGTAGTATTTGTGAAAACTGAAATCATTTTTCGAGTTTTGATCCGGTCTGGCTCTTGATGACCCGAAGAAAACAACCGTGTGTTTGATGCCCGTGTCTTTGAATCTTTTCTCCGGTTCTAAGTACTCGGCCAGTATTCGTAATGTCCGGGCTTCCCGGGACTTTAAAAAGTCCAGGTTTTTATATGCTTTTTCAACTCGTTTCATTTTCCGGTTTACCTCTTGATCGTAATCTTTTTCTGTTGACAATACATTATATACTATTTTATACTAATATGGAACCTGGGCAACACCTGCCTCAGCAATTCTAATTTTGATTTCTAAGATGTTTATTCTTTCAGGAAAATTTAAAAACCATACCCGCAGGCGTGTCGGGTTTCTCCTGAACCCCTATGCGTGGGGGAGCGTTTGTGAAAATATTGTCAGCTATAGGAGAAGCTTAACGGAATGTCGGGGGCAAACCGGGGCTTAGCGGCTGCCCGCGCCGCGGGCCTTGCGAAGCTGTAGTGAGAATGTCTCACGAGGCTGAGTAATGGTAGAGTTTTTATAGATCAAAATTAGAACCACGATTACCTGGCTGACCGGAGAGTATTGATACCCATTATCTTCTGATGAACCGGTGCAACAGTTTTTTACACTGTCAATGTTTTAAATAGGGTAGACCTTCACTCCATTTCTTCGTAAAAGGGCTTATATAATAGTTATACCGGATTCTTTTCCGGTCAGGTTCATCCTCTATTTGAACCTCGTCAATTTTCTTTGCGAACTACACCGATTTTAACGTAACTCCTTTAAAGAGAAAAATCCGGGGACCTGAAAGTAAAAAAATCATTATTTGATGAGGGTTTTCACGTCTTTGCCAATTTTTTTCTGAAAATTACCGGATCTGGAAAAAAATTTGCTATTGTTATCTATGGTAAAAGCTTTAAAAGGAGGCGATTTTTGTCAGCCGGGATAGAAGAACAGTGAAATATGTAAAAAAGGATAATATCAATAATACGGGCGATTTAGAGGCTGCTGGCAAAAATAAGATGCCGAAAGTGAGGAAGCTACGGCGACTTCTTCTCCTCCTGTTCACAATAATCGCGGGAGGCTTTTTAACTATTGCCGGTTCATATCTTACTATCCGGTTATCGGGTTTTTCCATTTATTTCCGGATAATGCTTTGCGGTGGAATTTCGCTCACGGCGATTTTTGCTGTCAAAATATATGGTGAATCCCGCCGTCATGCAGTGCTACAGCGGCTAACAAAGGAACTCCGGGAGATGAAAAAAGAAAAAGAGGCTGTAGAGATGGGAAACAGGGCAAAGAGTGATTTCCTGGCGAATATGAGTCACGAAATCCGAACGCCGATGAATGCGGTCATCGGCATGAGCGGACTCCTGCTTGACACGCCGTTAACCCCCGAACAGGAAGAATATGCAGGGTTGATAAAAAAAAGCGCGGATTCCCTATTATCGATTATCGACGATATCCTTGACTGCTCCAGGATCGAAGCCGGGAAATTAGACCTTGAAGTCATCGATTTTGACCTGGGGGAAATGCTGGAAGACACCTGTGGAATTCTGGCTCCCCGGGTTAAGAATAAGAACATGGAGTTGGTATACTTTGTTGCACCGGATGTTCCTGCAAAACTCCGGGGTGACCCGGGACGTATCCGGCAGATACTGACCAACCTGGTCGGCAACGCCCTTAAATTCACGATTGAAGGTGAAGTCGCACTGCATGTAAAACTCAAAGACAGGGATGATTATGGTTTTGTTACACTACAATTTTTCGTGACAGATACAGGCATCGGTATTCCCGGAAACAAACTAAACGTTCTTTTTAAGCCTTTTATCCAGGCCGACGGTTCTACTTACCGGAAGTTCGGCGGAACCGGGCTCGGTTTAACTATCTCGAAGCATTTAGTTGAGTTGATGGGTGGGGAAATCGGGGTGGAAAGCGAGGAAGGCAAAGGGACTACTTTCCGGTTTACTTTACCCCTGCGGGAAGAGACCGGGGAGTCGGCAAGTGGGTCTGCTGCACGGGATATCGTAACCAGCCGGGTATTGAAAAAGAATCGCAAGCCAAATGCCCGTATCCTGGTAGCGGATGATAACGTCACCAGCCGGAAATTAGCCCTGAGGCTCCTGGAGAATATTGGGTGTCGCGCAAAAGCAGTAGTTGATGGGAGGGAAGCTGTAAATGCTTTAGAGTTTAATTCTTTTGACCTTGTTTTAATGGATATCCAGATGCCGGTAATGAATGGTTTTGAAGCCACCCGGGAGATACGGTACAGGGAAAATGCGCATTCCGGTAAGGGGATACCTATAATCGCTATGACAGCCAAAGCAATGAAAGGCGACCGGGAAAAGTGTCTCGAAGCGGGGATGAATGATTATATTGTCAAACCGATCCAGGCCGATAAATTTTATGATACCATCAACCACTGGCTTTCAACTTGAAAATAAGAAAATATACGGGATCGCGTTCCCGGTTTATTCATGATATAATAAATCCTTTCATTACATGAAGAAGAATAATGGGCAAGAATAAGAAAAAGTTTTATGCGGTTGCCTGTGGGCGCGAAACGGGTATCTACATGGAATGGTTTGGGGAAAACGGCGCGGAAGCGCAGGTCAAAGAGTTTCCCGGTGCACGTCACATGAAATTTTCAAATCTTTCCGATGCGCAGGAATGGTTGGCTGCATGTGGGAAATCGAAACCGGTAAAGACCGGAAAAACGAAACCGAAGGACGACATCTTCGGGGAAAAAATCGATGTGGAACAGGCGTTAAAAGAGGGCAAGGTGATTATCTATACGGACGGCGGGTGCATTAACAATCCCGGCCCCGGCGGTTACGGTGTCGTACAGCTTTATAAAGGTCAATCGAAAGATGAACCAACCCGGAAAGAGCTTTCCGGTGGTTTCCGATACACGACGAATAACCGGATGGAATTGCTGGCCTGTATCGAAGGATTAAAGGCACTGAAATATACCTGCCCGGTTATTCTTTTTAGTGATTCGCAATATGTGGTGAAGGGTATAATGAAGGGTTGGGCCAGGCGCTGGAAGAGCAAAGGCTGGATGAGGACCAAAGAAGATGCCGCGGAAAATGCCGACCTGTGGGTACAGCTTCTGGAATTGTGCGATAAAATCCGGGTCAAATTTTTCTGGGTAAAAGGTCATTCGGGCAACCCGGAAAACGAGCGCTGTGACGAATTGGCCACCCGGTCGGCAACTGATATAGACAATCAATCCCGGGACTCTGCTTATGAGAACGGGCAAACCACTGTCAGCGGGCCAAAGCTGCTGTTCCCCCAGGGAGAGTAAAAGGTTACTGGAAAAACGAACCTACCTAAGGGTGGAAAAAAAATATATGTTGGTCAATACCGCCATGTTACGGCACAAAAGCTTGAATGGAAATTACCGGAAGTGAATTGATTTTGTTATATATGTTGTATTATTTTTACCCATCGGCGCTGCTTTCGTCGACTGTAATGAAGTCCTTTTTGGGTTTTGAGCGGGATTTGCCGGGTGCTGTCATTTTCAATTGCCAGGCGGGTGGGCCCGCGGGAATTTTCAATAAGGTTCTGTTCCCACGGTGCGTTATGGTTACTTTTCCTTCTAAAGAGAATTCAAAATCGGCCCATGGCGGAATGTTCAACTGGCAATCCCGCAATAAATTGCCGGGTCCCCTGATTACGGAAATATGCAGGTAATCCTCTCCAATGGTTTTGAGTGGTAGGGCAGTAGAACTGCCGGGACTGATAATATGGGCGCTATTTTCGGAGTGGTGATATATATTGACATCTCTTTTCTCCATTGTAAGATCATTCTTTACTATAATATCAATCGCCTTGGACATTTAAATTCTCCTTATAATAATCTTGTGAAACAATTCGAGGTGAAAGATTGAACTCTTGCCTAATGCAGCTTTTCGTTTGTCAACTTCTATTATTTTTATGTCCATGTCCTATAAAATCTATCAATTAAAGACATAAAAATCCTGTTTTCACAGTTTTTGAATGGCGAAAATCATGTCCCGGGAGACGATGTCTGAATTTTTAAATTCAGTCATCGTCTCCCGGTTTTGCTTATGAAGGTTACTTCCTGAGGTATTGGAAACTGGCACCAGACCTGCCTACAAAGCAGGAGCGGTTAAACCCGTATTTTTTTATGATACAATATGCCAACTCCGCTTCCTTTTTCTTTTTTCCAAAATCAAACATCCAGTGATTGCCGTCAACAATTTTCCAGCGGTTATTGATTTTTTTAACCTTGATGGTATTGGGATTAAACGAGAGGCAATCTTCTCCTGGGAATCCACCGACCGGAGCTTTACCGGATACCAGTAAATATTGGAATGAAGCATTGGGGCGTCTTACGAAACAGGATTGATTCATTCCGTAGTGTTTTATGATGTTGTATGCTTCCCGTGCCTCGCCTTCATCGGATCCGAAATCGAACATCCAGTGGCTGCCCTCCACGATCTTCCATCTCCCGTTTATTTGTTTTACCTGGATATTACCGGGATTAAAGGAAATGCAGTCTTCTGTGCATGGTTGTTCTGCTTTTACTTTCTTTAGATATGAGAAACTGGGATTGGGTCTACCGACAAAGCAGGAGCGGTTAAATCCGTATTTTTTTATGATACAATATGCTAACTTTGCTTCCTTTTTCTTTTTCCCAAAATCAAACATCATGTGATTGCCGTCAACAATTTTCCAGCGGTTATTGATTTTTTTAACCTTGATGGTATTGGGATTAAAGGAAACGCAATCTTCTCCCGGGAATCCACCGACCGGAGCTTTACCGGATACCAGTAAATATTGGAATGAAGCATTGGGGCGTCCTACGAAACAGGATTGATTCATCCTGTAGTGTTTTATGATGTTGTATGCTTCCCGTGCCTCGCCTTCATCGGATCCGAAATCGAACATCCAGTGGCTGCCCTCCACGATCTTCCATCTCCCCTTTATTTGTTTTACCTGGATATTACCGGGATTAAAGGAGATGCAATCCTCATTAAGAGGCGGTGTGCATTTCACTTCTACCCCATCGCAAAAAATCGTGGGAATTGCCAGTACCAGAACTATCATACACGCTAATGTACTTTTCATTTTCTTATTCATATTTTCCTCCTATTTTTGTTAAGATTATTGTTAAATGTTGTTAAGGGAAATTCTTTAAAATCCCTTTTTTACTTTTCCCCCATCTTATGCCCATAAAAAGATGGGGGATGATAGAATAAATTTACTTTTCATCTTCCTGCCTCCTATCCATTTTCAATTTTTTTAAATCCAAATTCCGGAGTACCTTACCGCAATCTTTCCTATCTTCCAGGAATTTTGGGAGTTGGGAAGAGGTAAGAACTTCTTACCCCTTCCACTGAATTCCAATATAATTAGAGTCCGAATTTTTTTGTATCAACCCACTCGTTTTTAAGAAGAATCCACCAATCTCTTGCTAGTCCTTTCAGGACATATTCATAGGGCAGCCAACCATAACCTTTGTCTCCCCAGCCGGTTCCCCAGGAATTTCTTATCAACAGGGCGCCAGTCGTCTCTTTTCCACAAGTATTGTTTTTGATCTTGATCTTGTCGTCGTATCCCACTGCCACAACAG
This sequence comes from Candidatus Aminicenantota bacterium, assembly GCA_023137075.1. GTDB lineage: Bacteria > Acidobacteriota > Aminicenantia > UBA2199 > UBA2199 > JAGLQA01. The sequence goes on along the minus strand of JAGLQA010000227.1, from coordinate 6,641 downwards.
CATGCCCAGCAATAATTTTCTCCCCTTTGCAGGGAAAGGGAATTTTTCCGTCTTTTGAAGCCTGTCGAATGGAAGAAAATACGGTAAATCCGAACATCGAGGGTATATTGGCAGCGATACAGTTCTTTATCCGCTGCAGCAAAACATTATTCGATACACCGAAAGGATCCAACCGGCAGTACTGTATCGCCTGGTAGCTTTGAGCATAGGAGTACAAAAAGGCAGAGGGTTCCATATCGTAGTTCGGTACGATATACAGCCAGTACCTTTCCGGCGGAACACCAAAAAGCACCATGGCTGCCATGGCGGTGCGCAAAAATGCACCTGTATCCCCTACCCATTGAAGCAGGTTGCGGGTTGTTTTGTAAAGGAACAGCCTGGATGCATCGACATGTCTTCCAAAGGCTCTCCGTTCAAAGTACTCCATCAAGCCAACCCCGGCCTGGGCCGTACATGAACCGAGATTGAATTGATTCTCAATGGGAGAACACCAGGATCTTAAATCCATGGTCGCCGGTATTGCAACCTTTACGGGTTCCGCGAGGTTCAGGTTTATTATCATGGTCTTCACGGTGTCTTTTTCTCCCACTGCTTTCACCCTGGCTGGGAGATCGTTTTTTTCAAAGGTGTAATCCCGAAAATCAGGGTAGTCAGGTAACCACCCCATTCCTAACTTGACGGTAGTTGTTTCGTTTTCTTCCGACATTTTTTTTCTCCTTTTATTTTTATTCGTGTTGAAAATGTAAAGATTTTATAGGTAAAACCTTTTCAAAATCTAAAAATTTCTTAAAACACCCCGGCGGGGTGCACCTCTTTAACCGATAGTTTAAGGAGGTATTCCGGTATAAAACATTATCTTTTCCTCATCATTTTTATTAGATTGCACTGCACTATACCTCATACATAAAAAGAGTAGTATGGAGAGAAGAGAAGGTAAGAAAGCGGTACTGTCGAAAGTCCCCCTCCTTTTCTACCTTCTTACCTTCTTAATCTCTCCTTCCTTCTGTCTCTTACCCTCTTACTTTTCTTCTGATTTCTTACCTTCCCGGTTTATCATACTCCCCGCAGGTCGCTTCAAAATTTTATTTTTATGCCCCCTCTGATCTCCCCACTTCTGTTTCGCAAACTGCCTTCCAAATGTTTTTTTCCGTTGCCTGTTGAGCTAATTTGTCTCCCAAAAAACTGCCGCAGTTTCTTAACCCCTGGCACTGAAAAGTCTTCTTCCCCGGATAGGCTAATGACTTTTGCCGCATTTGAGTGTAGTAGGTCAGCCGGGTTTATCAGTCCATATCCATAAGCGGGGTCAGGTCCCTCCGGCCCCAAATCTATTGATGTTTTTAGTAAATGTTCTTTTAGTTGTTCTAAATTTTCTATTGGGGTATCACTCTTTATGTTTCTCTTTCGATGCTTAGCTAGCATCAGCGCAATTACACCCGACACAAAAGGTGTTGCCATTGATGTACCGCTTAAAACCGCAATCGTATTTGGTGGGTAAGTCGATAAGACCTGGTCACCGGGTGCCACTATATCTACTTGCTCTCCCTGGGAAGAATAATAGGGAACCTTTTGCCGGCGATCAATTGCTCCCACGGCAACCGTTTCTTCGAGCCTGGCCGGGTAGTCGACCGCATCTAAGTTTGTACCATTGTTACCGGCTGAACAGATCACAAAGATGCCTTTATCTTTGGCCACTTTGATCGCATCATGAACTTTTTGGGAATAATCGCTACATCCCAGGCTTATAGATATTATATCGATTTTAGATTTTTTATGGTCGCTGGCCCAAATGATACCCTCTGCTAATGCTTCAGGAGAACCGCGTCCATTATCTTTAAGGACCTTGCCGATTAACAACTTTGCCCTGGGGGCAACACCGACTATACCTCCGTTATTTCTCCTGGCAGCAATGATTCCGGCTACATGCGTCCCATGCCCAACCATATCCGCTGCTCCGAAGGGGCTTCCGGTAAAGTCCTTATAAGCAAGGACAGCTTGGAATAAGCTTTTACGAAAATTCTTATATTTATAATGTTGAAAACGCTCGAAAGCATCGTAAAAATCGGGGTGGTTATAAGCAATGCCGCTGTCCAATACAGCAATTGTGACACCCTCCCCCTGGGTACTACTCCACAAAGGGGGAATTGCTAAAATTTCCAGACCCCAATCCATTGTTTCTTTCCCGGATAGAGCCACACGTTCAACCTTATAGTCACCCGGGTTATTCGGATCCGGATCTCGTGGTTTCTCTTCATCACTTGGAGTGACTGCGGAATCCTCTTGCGTCGCCCCTTTGATTTTATTATCTTTTACGGTGCTTTCACCTGGATAAATGATTTCATTTCTGTTCATTTTTTTTCTCCCTCTTTTTTTTATTTTGAATAGGTCATTTGCATAAAGACAAAACACTAAGGGGGGTGACGATTGTAAATCGTATTTTGTTTACCCATTTTTTACCTCCTTCTCAAGTGGTCCGCCTATATTATGTTATAAAATCGAATGAAAAAATAGCAGCGATGATTCAAAAAGTATAAACCGTGATTCAAAAACGAAATCTACCCCCTGAAACAGTAGAGATACAAAATTTTATGTCCCCAGGATTCTGAAAAAATGATCCGGTTATACCCCGGCACTTTCGGAAGCCTGGAAGGTATGAGGCGACTGGTGAAATTTCTCCTTAAAACACTTGATGAAATAAGAAGTGCTGGAAAAGCCGGTCTCGAAGGCGACTTCGGTTACATTGCCGAAATTGGCCTTCAGGAGTTGGGCGCCCCGTTTCAAGCGGTAAGATTTGATAAACTCACGGGGCGATTCACCGGTCAGGCCAAATATCTTCCGATACAGGGAGGTCCGGCTCATGTACAGCTTCTTTCCCAATTGTTCCACCCCGAACAAGGCATCCCCTAAATTTTTCTCAATCGCCTCCTGCAATTCCTTGATAAATTTTTGGTCGATAGAAGAAACCGATATCTCAGCGGGCTGCAGCATCATCTCTCGTTGTATTTTTTGCTGCAGTTGGAGGCGCAGATCGATGAGGTTCCGGACGCGGGTCAGCAGTATCCGGGTATTGAAGGGTTTGGTGATATAGTCGTCGGCCCCGGTTTCTAATCCCCGAATAATACTTTCCTCCGAAGCTTTAGCGGTCAATAAAATAATTGGGATATGACTGGTTTTGATATCCTTTTTTAAAACATTGCACAATTCATATCCATCTACTTCCGGCATCATTATATCGCTGATGATAAGATCGGGAATGATCTTTTTTGCGAGAACGATACCTTTTCTCCCATTGACTGCTTCTTTTACATGGTAGAGAGGCTTTAGCGGTCCCCTTATAAACCGGCGAACTTCGGCATTATCTTCAACCACAAGGATGACATTCTTATCGTCTTTTACAGGTTCAGTATCTTTATCATCCACATCTATGGTTTCATCCTCACCTTCTTTTTCTTCAGGACAGCGGTGCGAAATGTCTATGGAGTTCTTTCTCAAGAACGGTAACCCGGTGGTTTCGACAATTTCCTCCGGTTTCAGGTGCTCCGTTCCCATGGGCAGCCGGATGATAAATTCCGTCCCTTTTCCCTCACTGCTGTGTACATCGATCCTGCCGTGATGCAGCCCAACCAACTCCTTTGTCAGCGCGAGCCCTATACCGGTGCTTTTTTGGTAATACCTCCGCGAATCACCGCCTGTTTTGTCAGCCTGGTAGAAACGGTCGAAGATATACTCTAACTGATCTTTGGGAATGCCGATGCCGGTATCGCGCACCGATATTTCCAGGAAATTCGGAACCGGCGGAGAAGTTTCTTCTCTTGCGGGGCCTGTCTTTACCGATAAAAAGATTTTTCCTCCGGCAGGAGTAAATTTCAGGGCGTTTGAAAGAAGATTAGTAATAATCTCTTCCAGCTTTTCGGTATCAAAGAAAAGCGTAATGTCTTCCGCTTCACCGGAAAATATCAAGTCGACTTTGTTTTGGACTGCCAGGGGTTCAAAAACATCCAGAATGTCTTTTAAAAAAGGAATAATATTCCGACGACTGGCTCGAAGTTTCATCTTCCCACTGTCAAATCTTGAGAGATCCAGCAATTGGTTGATTAAGGTAAGTAGACGTTGTGAATTCCACAGCATCACATTCAGACTTTTCTTCTTTTCTTTATCCCTAACTACTGAAAGCATCTGTTCCAAAGGGCCCATGATTAAAGTGAGGGGAGTGCGGAATTCATGGGAAATGTTGGCAAAAAAGTGGGACTTTACTTTGTCCATCTCTTTCAGTTTTTCAGATTGTTCCTGCAATTGAAAGGTTTGCCTCTCCAATTGCCGACTCTTATGGTTTATCTCTTTGGTTCTTTCTTCAACGACTTTTTCCAGCTTTCGTTTTTCCCTTTCCAATCTACCGGACTGCCACCTGACAATGAAGAATACCAATAGGAAAAGCACAAGTACATAAAATAAAAGCGCCCACCAGGTTTTGGTCCAGGGTGGTAAAACCTTAAAGTGGAAAACATCTTCCTCACTCACGGTGTTATAAACATTCTTTGCCCGAACTCGAAACGTATATGTACCGGAATCGAGGTTGGTATACTCCTTGTGTGCTTCTGATGTCCAGGTTAGCCAGTTCTTGTTATATCCTAACAATAAACATTGATATTCTGTGCTTGATTCACCTTCAAAAAAAGGGGCGGCAAACTCAAACCGGAGGTTCCGGTCTTTGTAATCGATTTTCGGAAATTGATATTCAGGAATAGACTGACTACCCGGTTTTTGTGGATATTTACATCCATTGTAAATTGTTTTTCCATTGACCACGACCTTGCGAAGCAAGGCATTATAGCAAATATCGTAATCCTTTTTTACTCTTTTGTCGTAGCGAATGATCCCCTCATCGCCTCCGAACCAGACAGCTTCGTCATCAATATCAGGATATATTACATAAGCCGGAACAGGAGGAATTCTGAGAAAAGGTTTTTTTTTAAGGCCAAAGGTTCCGTCTTGTTTTTGGACAGCCTGGACATTTCTAAAACCGGAATGGAACCAGATGTTTTTCCCTTCATCTTCCGCAAGTCGGAAGACACCTTTACTCATTGCACCACCTGCAAATTCCTTGCCCAATGTAAAGTCGGGGATAAAGACATTTTTTAAATCGTTAAAACGGTATATCCCCTGGTTAGTTGCAAACGAAACATGTCCCGCTGTAAAAAAAATCTTTACCTCTTTTAACGTTAAATCGAAAGAGGACTCATATACCGTTATTTCAGGCTCAATAGTAGTTCTATTATTTCGGAAATCGGCTTTTATGACACCTGTCTGGCTCAATCCTAACCATAGATAACCGGTTTTGTCTTCTTCGAGGATTGATCTTATTTCCTCGGTTATATTCTCAAATTTTCGTTCCAATCGCCAGCGATTTTTTTCCAGGTATAACGAAAATAATCCCTCGCCTGTTCCCACCCAGATACGGTTTGTGTTCATCTTTGAGCGATGTAAAACAAAAGAATATTTTCTTTTAAGAAACTCCCCTTTGATACTATTGCTGGAGCCAATTAGGAACACACCGCTTTCCGTAGCGGCAAAAAGCGAATCGCCGGTTGAAAGTAGGGAATAGCACATACTCGATATCCCCGGGACAGGACGGAATTCACCAATAGGAGTGAGACTAAATAATCCGGCGGAAGTTCCGGCATATAAATTTTTTTTGGTACCGTGCCTGGTAATAGATAAAACCATTCCGGGTAGATTCAATCGGTCATCGCAGGTAGAGATCGGAGATGAAAATTCAATTTTCGATATCCCCTTATTCATCGCCAACCATAAATTTCCCCAGGTATCCTCGAACACATACTTTATATCATTATCCAACAGGCCATTGTCTTTGTTATAAACCTGGTTAAGTTCGCCCCGGGAATCCATGATAACAAGGCCACCCCTTATTGTTGCCAGCGCAAAATCGCCGGAATATACCCGGATTCCATGAAGCAAATAATTTTTTTTTATATAATCATCCGCTTCCGTATGTATAGATACCACATCGGCGCCATTATAAAGGTAAAAACCATTTCCCCTGGTACCGATTAACAGGTTTCCGGGATTGTATCGAGTCATCAGGTAAATTCGTTTTTCGGCAAATATTTCACCTTTGGGAACTAAAACCAATGAGTCGTTAACCATTTTCATTAGTCCCACTTTTTGCTGGCGAATGTACAATTCCCCTCCACAGTTAAAGGAAGCATTAAAAATTAGATTCTTCTGTGGCTGCCAGACTTTCATTTCCTTTGAATTCCACCTGAATAAAAACTTAGAAGTATGAAAATAAATACCCTCTTCCGTTGAATGTGTTTGCCATACCATGGAAAAATTTCTCAGATTGTTATCAAGTTGCCCACGTAGCGATTCATATAACAACGCACCTTTTAAATCCGTGGTTAAGAAGCCGATCTCGTTCTTCCCACCAATATAAACGATCCCGTTGTTGTCGATTGCCAGTGAACGTACCAAAGAATTGGGAACAGCAATCGACCGCCAGGAAACACCATCGAATTCCAGCAATCCACCCTGGTTGCCTATGTAGATGATACCGCGATTGTCCTGGATAATAGACCAATTCTGGGCACTGTTATTGTATTCTTTGGGACTGTAATTTTTTATAT
>JAGLQA010000226.1 GCA_023137075.1 Candidatus Aminicenantota bacterium | reverse complement strand
CTTATTAACTTAGTAACTCTTTATAGCGAAAACAGCCGGTGGTATGATCGTTGACCAGGCCAGCTGCCTGCATAAAGGCATAGCAGATAGTGGAACCGGCAAATTTGAAACCTCTCTTTTTCAGGTCTTTGCTCATGGCATCGGATTCGGGCGAAGTAGCCGGAACCTCACTGTCACTCTTCCGGCAGTTGATTTTCGGTTTCCCCCCCACGAATTGCCAGAGGTAAGAATCAAAGGAACCGAACTCTTCCCGGATATCTAAAAAGAGCCGGGCATTATGGATTGAAGCTTCGATTTTCCGCCGGTTGCGGATGATTCCCGGGTTATTTAGAAGTTCGGCAATTTTATCCTGACCATAGCGGGACACTTTTTCGGGATCAAAGTTGTCATAGGCTTTGCGGTAATTTTCCCGTTTGCGCAGGATCGTAATCCAGCTCAATCCGGCCTGGGCCCCATCCAATATCAGGGATTCGAAAAGCAGCCTGTCGTCGTGGAGCGGCACACCCCATTCCTCATCGTGATATTTAACGTATAACGGGTCATTTGACGGAACCCAACCGCATCTTTTTTTGTTATCCATATTTTATTATATCACGAATGCCCGGCCCTTATCAATCTTCCTGTAAGGCAGGCAGCAATTCTAATTTTGACTTAAAAGATGTTTATTCTTTCAGGAAAATTTAAAAACCATACCCGCAGGCGTGTCGGGTTTAACCTTTAACGACTACTAAGGGAACCAGTCTAACTACTTTTTTTGAAATCCCGGTGCCCTCGGTTACCCGTATCACGTCGTCGATATCCTTGTAGGCTTCCGGGATTTCTTCTTTTAAACCCCGGTTATGATAGGAAAAAGCCAGGATATTATCTTTTTTTAACTTTTCCCTGACATCTAAATTTGCGGCGAATTTGATGGCTTTATGCCGGCTCATCTTCCTGCCGGCGCCATGAGCAGATGATCCTAAAGTTGTTTCCATGGCCCGCTCCGTTCCCCGCAGCACATAAGAGGCCGTGCCCATACTGCCGGGGATCAACACCGGCTGGCCGATTTTCCGGTACTCCCGGGGGATGTCCGGGTGCCCGGGTGGGAATGCCCGGGTTGCGCCTTTGCGATGCACTAGAACTCGTTCTTCTTTGCCTTTAATCATATGTGTTTCGAATTTGGCTATATTGTGGGCCTGGTCGTAGACCAGGTTGATGCCCAGGTTTTTTCTCGATGAAGCAAAGATTCGTTCGAAGATAGAGATGATTTTCTCCATCAGGAGATGGCGGTTGGCCCAGGCAAAGTTTGATGCCGCGTTAAGGGCCTGCAAATAGTGTTTACCTTCCTTTGAATTTATTTCGGCATAGATCAACTGCGGGTCTTTTACCTTTATCTTATGTAAATTCCGTTTCCTGATCCGTTCGATATAGTCACCGGCGATTTGATGACCGAATCCCCGGGAACCGGTATGGATCATGATAGAAATATTTCCCTGTTTCAGGCCAAAGATTTCCGCCGCTTCCTCATCGAATATTTCATCGATACGTTGAATTTCGATAAAATGGTTGCCCGCTCCTAATGAACCCACCTGGGGTCTTCCTCTTTCAACGGCCCGTTCACTGATAACCTCGGGCGAATCAAAGTTAAGTTTCCCGGCTGATTCGATAAATCCGAGATCCTCTTTGTCGCCCCCATAGCTGTTAACGATCTCTTCGGCTCCATTTTTCAGTACCCGGAAAAATTCTTTTTTGCTTAGTTTCAGGGTGCTTTTTTTAGTCAACCCGGTGGGAATGTCCCTGAGAATCGCACGGCCTAAAGAATCTCCGTGAAGGTCCATTTCCCCGGAATCGATGCCGGTAGTGAGCAGCCTGACGCCGCAGTTGATGTCATAGCCCACGCCGCCGGGCAACACAATTCCCGATTCTGCCGGAAACGCGGCCACTCCCCCGATACAAAAACCGTAACCGTAATGGATGTCGGGCATGGCAAGCGAATTTGAGAGAATGCCCGGTAATGACGATACGTTTACCACCTGTTGTACCGATGCGTCCTCTATGGCATTCTTTAGGATTTCCTCGCTGGCAAATATTTCGGCATCAACGTTCATGCTTTTGTCTTTATTTTTCGGAAGCAGCCAGCGGGAACCGGATATTTTATCGAAATCTTTTAGCTCCATTTTTTTCTCCTATATATCAAATATAATTTCGGCATATTTCATCCCTTTTTTCTCGATAATTTTTAAGTTGTGGTAGGTGACGTATTTAATGTCCATTTCCGGTTCTATGGCGGACTCGATCAAAAGCAGGTCGGCGTTTATACTGTTTTCTCCGGCCTCTGTGATTCGAATATCCGCGGTTATTTTTCCACGCGCCTGAACCAGGAATAATATCTCGGACAGCAGGTTTACCAGGATATTTTCAGCGCTGTCTCCCTGATACTCGTAATTATAAATAGTAGACCCGGCAGTGGCCGGGCCCGGTGGAATCCCGGCTCCGAAAAGCAGCCGGTTCAGACCTTTTGCGGCACTCTTAAAAAGGTCGGCAAGGTCGCGGCCCGAGATGCGAATTCCCACATCCGCGGTGGTAGAAAAGGTTTCAAATTTTCCCATTAGGTTACCTGGTTAAACAAATAGCCGGCTTATGCCGTAATATAATTGCCAGATCCCGAATAGCAAAAGCGCGATGGTGGATATGCCGGTCAACACTCGGTTTAGCTTTGCATTTATTCGCCCCACAGTTCCGAACAACAGGATAAGAGCGGCAAAACCCGTTATGAGTGTGCCGTAGAAGCCAACCAGGAAGGCGACGCTGTTATCCGGTGCCGCGTGCCACCCTTTTACCAGGAGCGGTCCACCTACCATGCTCCAGAAAAGGTAAGGGGCCGGATTCAACATGTTGAGTAAGGCCCCTTTGATGATCCCTTGCCGGCCGGTATTTTTATCAGGGACAGCAGGTTGGTCGGCAGCGGCTGTTCGAAAGGCTTTAAAGGCGCCGTAAGCTAAGTAAAGAATAAAAAATCCTCCCGCAATTTGAATCAAAGCCAGCGCCTGTTTCGGGATCCGCGATAGGACAAGTAGGACCAAGACAATAATCGGTCCGTCACTGATCAGCGGGGCTAAGGCTATGGGCAGCGAGCGTTTCCAACCGTTTTTTAATGTTTGTGAGAGTAAATAAGCCTGGAAAGGTCCCGGCACCGCAGCATTGGGGAATCCGAGGGCAAATCCTTGAATAAAATAGGCGATCATCTTTCTTCTTTTTTAGCGGTCTTTTCGGATTGCCTGGGGTTGATTCTTTTAGCGCGGCTTTTACTGTCCTCCAGCTTGTACCGCTGCCTGAAAAAGGGCTTATCACCCAGGACAAAAAGCATCAGGTATATACTTCTCAAAATTATCCTCCGTAGATATTGGGATACACAAAATATTATGTTATTTTTTCCAGACCCCTATTATATAATAATTTGGTGATTTTATACAATAATCCCAACAGT
>JAGLQA010000225.1 GCA_023137075.1 Candidatus Aminicenantota bacterium | reverse complement strand
CAGGAAAATTTAAAAACCATACCCGCAGACATGTCGGGTTTCCCCTGAGCCCCTGCTGCGTGGGGGAGCGTTTAGGGAAATATTGTCAGCAAAAATCGAGATAAATATATTATTAAAAACTCCCAAAATTAGAATTGCTGTTTATTTTCGGGAATTTTGATTTTTGCCGCGGATTTTTACGGATTTAAACAAGGCGACGGCCAGGTTTAATCCCGGTTGTGTAAACGGTAATATTCGTCTACCATTTTTTTGATGTCCACAACCTGGCCTTTAGTGGGCCCTTCCGGCAGCGGCTCTTTTAAGAAACGATCGGGCAGCGTATCATTTTCCCTGGTAAGACCGAACTTCCGGTTGAGCTGAAAATCTCTCTCGATACACTGGCCCATTATGTTTTCAAGGTAACCGGGAGTATAATCGATTCCTGTGCCGGTAGTCAAGAGGGCGGCCGCATTCTCAAGATTGAGCACATCCATGCATAACCCGGTATTCTTGCATATGGTGAGACAATCGGTCAGCAGGGCCACTTTCTCAGAATAGGTGACCAGGGCGGCCTTACCTTCTTCCGCGAGCCGGTCCGCCGCTTTCTCCGTGCCGAACCTCTTCTTAGCGGTTTCCCATTGTTGTGTTAATTCGAAATAGGGTTCGGCCCGCAAATGATCGGCTCCCCTGGAGGCAATGGCATAAGTGAGTCCATAGGCTTTGATCCCCCGGGGGTCACCGCAAATAATATCCAAACCCTTTACCTGCATAACCAGTTTTTGGGCCTCTTCGCCGAAATTCCGGGAAAATTTTGTGGCGCCCTGGGCCAATCGATCCCCGATTCCCTGGCGGTAAGTGATTTTTTCAACTAAGGCCCTGACCTTTTCAGTGTCCCCCCAGGTCATATCCAGCCCGTCGATATCTGCCGGTTTGATTAAACCTTTTTCCCGGCACTCCATTAACCAGCCGATGATCTCACAGGTTGAAATCGAATCCATTCCCACCTGGTTGAGATAGCGGTTCATTTCTAAGGCAAAACTCAGGTTATCGACACCTATCCTGGAGGTAAAACTGCACAGGGTTTCAAATTCCGGGCCTTCCGCTTCAATTTTCCCGCATACGTAGTAGCGGGAGCAGTGCACGTTACAATTAAAACAGGCTTTGTTCTTCACCTTGAATTCCCGGGCCAGGGTTTCGCCCGAAATCGCGTCCACGTATTCACATACGCCTTCCCGGAAATGCCGGGTCGGTAGAATACCGATACGGTTCAGGTCATTCATTAACATGGTGGTGCCCAATTTGCGGCGTTTTTCATATTCGTCATGATTGATTATGGCGTTCTTAACGGCATCGACCTCTCGAAGAAAACCGAGGGTATCGGCGATTTGCACGGATTTCTGTCCCCTCACGGCCAGGGCTTTCAGATTCTTGGCGCCCATGACGGCGCCCATGCCGGTGCGGCCGTTAACCCGGTTACCGCTGGAAACAATTGAGGCAAAGAGAACCCGGTTCTCCCCGGCGGGCCCGATGGCAGCCACCTGGATGGAATAATCCCGTTGTTCTTCCCGGATGGTGTCGGTGGTTTCGATAATTTTTTTACCCCACAGGTGGGGACAATCGACAAATTCGACACCTGCGTCGCTAGCCATAAGGTAAACCGGACTTTCGGATTTTCCTTTAATAATGACCTGGTCGAAACCGGTTAATTTCATCTCTGCCGCAAACTGGCCCCCTGCTGCCGAATCGCCTAAGATACCGGTGAGGGGGGACCGGGCGGAAACGGTAAAGTAGGCAGATCCCGGCAGTAATGAACCGGTTAAGGGACCGACGCCGAATATAAGTAAATTATCGGGGCTTAAAGGATCGCAGGTCTCATCCAATTCCTCGTATAATCGTTTCGTGTTGGCAGCCCGGCCGCCGATCACGTTTTTGAACCAGGATTTATCTAATTTTTCGATGGTGGTTGTTCTTGTTGTGAGGTTCACCCTGAGTATCTTTCCGCCATATCCATAGTACTGCATTTCAATTTCTCCACGTATCCCGGAGTTTTTGGCCCTGTTCTGCGATATAAAGACTGCGTTTTTCCGTGGGGTTCATCTTCTTTGATTCTATTACTAAGTTCTGCAGGGAAATGGTCTCTTTTTCTTCCGGGACGAAGCTGAGCGCTCCTTCGCTGCACGCCGCGACACAGCGGGGTGAACCGCCGCACAAATCGCATACATAGACGATATCGTTAAAAATCTCGATTGCCCCGATGGGACAATTCCGTTCACACTTTTTACTAATACCTTGTGAAAGTTTGCCGGAAAAATAAACTTTTTTGTTATGCCCGCCGGTTAAGGTGCTTGCAGTCCCTTTTGCGGTTGGGGTCGCCGACCCCTTGCACAGGGTGCATAAGGTGGGCGAAGCGATAACCTGTCCCAATGCACCGATACTAAGGGCGTTACTCGGACAATCCATACAATATCGCTCTTCGCACTGCCGGCACAAAACAGGCCCGTCTACACCGGTGCCGTAATGATGAATCACCTTGATCCGGCTCATGTGCCGGTTTATCGCGCCGGTGTGAAAAAAAGAACAGGCTGTCTCGCACATGCGGCACCCGGTACATTTGCCGATATCGACTTTAATCATCTTCGATTACCTCTAACCGGTAGAGCACCTTCCCTTTCGGATCGGGGCAGGAAAAATGTTCTACTTTTTTTATCCAATGCGTAGCGTCCAATTTGTTTCTTTCATTTAAAATGGGGAAAATGGGCATCATGCTTTGCAGGGCCCACATACAGATGTATTTCCCTTCGGGGATGTAGAGCCTTGAGTTATGTAAATAGAAATAATCACCGACCAGCATGGGTAGGTTACAATAACCGTCGATGCGCTCAACCGAAACTTTTATCTTTGCCATGTTTCACCTGCTCATGATTTTTTATGCCATTACATGGCGGTATTCACTAACATGTTTGACATATTTTTCCCCCACTGTTGGGTGGGGCCATTTTTCGAGTAGTTTCTTGAAAAACGGTTATATCACAAGCGCTTTGTTTAAGCAAATTTTTATTTACCGGCTTGATTTTAGTGGCATGGTGGTGTACTATGAGATTTATCTAAAATCAATAATGTTATAGCTAAATGCAGG
>JAGLQA010000224.1 GCA_023137075.1 Candidatus Aminicenantota bacterium | reverse complement strand
TATCGTATAGAATAATTGAAGTTAACAGAATTTTTACATTCTCAAAAAATTCCATGAAAATTAAAGTAAATCAAAAAAATGAGGTGATTATGAAAGAAAAAAAATTACTGCTGTTAGTCAGTATTATATTGTTTTTCGTTAGCGGGTTGACCGGACAGGTCAAATTTGACTTTGATGCCTATCACACGCCCGCGCAGTTGAATAAAGCGCTGAAGAATTTTGCCGCCGCCTATCCGCGGGTCACGCTGCTGCATAAGATCGCGGTCAGCCCCGGCGGCTGCGACGTATTCGTGATTGAAATCGGTCCTGAAGTCAAGAAAAAGAAACGAAACCTGCCGGCGGTTTTCGCGGCGGCCAATATGGAAGGTACGGTTCCCATCTCCAGCGAGGCGGCTGTCTTTCTTATCAAATCCATTTTAGAAAAACCGGAAGTGCGAAAAGATAAAACCTGGTATGTGCTGCCACTGGGCAACCCGGATGCGGCGACAGCCTACTTCAAGAAACCGTTGGTAATGAATGGCCGGAATGCCCGTCCCCATAACGACGATATGGACGACCGCACCGATGAGGATGGGGTGGATGACCTGGACAAAAACGGCATCATAACGCAAATGCGGGTGAAAGATCCGCAGGGCCGGTGGCTGCCTATCCCCGGTGAACCGCGGTTGATGAAAAAGGCGGATTGGGCCAAAGGTGAAAAGGGTATTTACAAACTCTACAGCGAAGGAATCGATAACGATGGCGACGGGAAATATAACGAAGATGGCCCCGGCGGTGTGAATATCGGCATCAATTTTCCCCATCTTTTTAAATTTTATACGAAGAATGGCGGACCCTGGGCCGGCAGCGAAGATGAGAGTTATAACCTGATCAAATTCATCAATGAACGAAAAGAAATTTCCATCGTGTTTACCTTCGGCAGTACCAATTTCTGCCTGGTTCCCCCGAAGGGCGGCAGGAAAGGAACGGCCGATTTTTCGAAGATCAAAATTCCCAAACGTTTCGGCAAGTGGCTCAACGTGGATACGGACCGTACCTATACCATGAAAGAAGTAGTAGAGATAGCTAAAGCTTTCATACCCGAAGGCATGGAAGTCTCGGAGTCTATGATTGCCAGTTTCTTCGGATTGGGCGCCGTGGTTAACCCGATGGCTGCGGACCTGAAATTCTACAACGAACTATCGGAAAAATATAAAGAATTCCTAAAGAAGAATAAATTAGACGGAAAGCGTCTCGATCCGGCCCGGGCCAGGGACGGCTCCTTTGAATTGTGGGCCTACTATCATATGGGACTGCCTTCCTTCAGCATGGACTTCTGGACACTGCCGGAAGTGAAAAAGGAAAAAAAAGAGGGGAGCGATATCACCACGGAAAAATTGGAAAAGATGAGCAAAGAGGATTTTCTCGCCCTGGGCGAAGAGAAGATAGCCGCTTTCTTAAAATCCGTGGGTGCTCCGAAAGCCTTTGATGCGAAGAAAGTGATGGAACTGGTAAAAAACGGTACCATGACGCCGGAGAAGATGGCCGGGTTTATGAAGAACATGCCCAAACCGAAAAGCGAGGAGGGCGCCGACCCGGAAGAAAAAGCCCTGTTGGCTTTCAGCGATAAGGAGTTAGCCGGCAAAGGATTTGTAAATTGGAAACCCTTTAAGCACCCGACCCTGGGTGAAGTCGAGATTGGCGGCGCCGTCCCTTTTGTGGATAATACTCCGCCCGCCGCGATGATAGAAAAATTATTAGCAGGCCAGGTGCCCTGGATGTTTACCCTGGTGGAAAAAACAGCCCGGATCAAAATAGCGAAAATTGAGGTCAAAGCCTTAGGCAGCGGGCTTTACCAGGTAAAGGCCTGGGTTGAGAATTACGGCTATCTGCCCTATGCCACGGCCATGGCTGAACGAAACGAGCGCATCCCGCCGGTTGTTTTAACCATTTCGGGAAATAATTTTAAGATCATCGAAGGAAAAAAACGGAATCCAATAAAGAAAATCGGTAGTAATGCCCTTAAGATGGTGAAATGGATCCTGTATGCCGGAACACCGGTGACTCTGACATTAAAGGCCGATTCACCATTAGTATGGCAGGATGTCAGGCAGGTAAAATTGGGAGGTAGTAAATGAAAAAGGTAATGAAACAAACCTTATTGTTAGTATTAGCGGTACTGCTTCTATCTGTAGGTGCTTACAGCGCGAATTTCAAGGAACATAAAGTTACTATACCCCTGCGTTTCGATTATTATTACACCTTTGATATGGTAGTGGATGCCCTTAAAAAACTGCACAATGCCTTCCCCGCTCTCACCAAACTTGAAGTAGTGGGCAAAAGCGAAGAGGGCAGGGCCATCTATTGTATGACCGTAAATAACCCGAAGACCGGGAAAGAATTAGATAAACCCGGCATACTGATAGACGGCAACATCCATGGTAACGAGATCCAGGCCACGGAGGTTTGCCTCTACCTGGTCGATTACCTGCTGCACAACTATAGAGGAAACGAAGATATCACGAAACTGGTCGATAAAAATTGTTTTTACGTGTTCCCGGTGGTTAATCCGGACGGCCGTTACCATTTCCTGGCCGGTGAAAAACGTCCCGGAGGCAACCGCGGTTTGCGCAGACCTCACGATGATGATCATGACGGCCTGTTGGATGAAGATTTTCCCGATGATTTAGACGGAGACGGCAGCATCTGCCGGATGAGGAAGCGGGATCCTGAAGGCCTGTATAAGGAAGACCCGGAAGATCCCCGGATTATGGTTCCGGTAAAGCCCGGTGAGAAAGGGGAGTGGACCTTGCTTGGTTCGGAAGGCATCGACAACGACGGTGACGGTCGCGTCAATGAAGATAGCGAAGGCTTTGTAGATCCCAACCGCAACTGGGGATATAACTGGAATCCCAACTATGTGCAGCATGGCGCCGGGGATTATCCCTTTTCCGGCGTCGGACTCAAGGCCATGGCCCGGTATATCAGGAAGCGGACCAATATTTGTTTGTATTGGTCGTTCCACAACACAGGCGGAATGTATTTGCGCGGTCCCGCGTTAAAATCCGAGGGTGAGTATCCCCGCCAGGATGTGGAAGTTTACGATTTTTTAGGTTGGCAGGGTGAACGAATTACCCCCGGTTACCGCTATATCATCCTGTGGAAAGACCTCTACGAAACCTACGGTGATTCCTTATCATGGATGACCAATACCAACGGGGCCTTCGGTTTTGTGGGCGAACTATTCATGGTCAAGCACGAGACCTTTAAAACGCTGAAAGAAAAGAAAGCAGCGGAAAGGGGGGCCGAAGAAAAGGAGGGCATGGAACGATTTTTCAGCAGCGGCATTGCCGAGCAAAGGGAGCGGTTAAAGTTTAACGACCATTTAACCCAGGGCGAACTTTTTAAACCCTGGAAGCCCTTCAAACACCCCACCCTCGGTGATATCGAGATCGGCGGCTGGACAAAATTGAGCGGCCGTATCTCCCATCCCTTCATGTTGAAAGACTTGGTGCATCGCAATACCTCGGTGGTATTGTTCACAGCGAAGCACACCCCGGAAGTAAAGATGCAGGTCTTTGAGATAAAAAAGACCGGGAAAGATCTTTTCCGGGTGCGCGTTCGTCTTGAAAATAAAAAAGCTATCCCTACCATGAGCCGGTATGCCGAAATGAAAAAACTCTATCCCCAGGACATGTTGACCCTATCCGGCACAAGCATTAAGGTTTCGGCCGGCGGCCGTTTAACCGATGTGTACCGAGACCAGGTAACCTATAAGGAATATCGCCCGCAGGTTCAATTTTTGTCCGTACCCGGATTCGGCAAGGTTGAGTATCAATTCCTGGTGGCCGGTAAAAAAGGCGCAAAGGTAACGGTTAAATACAACTCCCGGCACGCCGGGAAAATAAGCAAAACCATTGAATTGAAGTGAAGCCCGAAGGAGGCGGAAAATGAAAAAATTTCTAATACCGGCTTTAGCGCTGCTCCTTATGTTCTCGATTGCCTATACGAATCCTGCAGCCTATAAGATACATGACGTAACGGTTCCCCTTTGTTTCGATTATTACTATACCTATGAAATGGTAGTGGAGGCGCTGAAAAAATTGCACAAAGCTTTTCCCCATCTTACTAAGTTAGAAGAAGTGGCAAAGAGCGAAGAGGGCAGAGCCATCTATTGTATGACCCTCAATAATCCGAAAACGGGCAAAGAGCTGGACAAACCCGGAATCTGGGTCGATGGAAATATTCACGGTAACGAGATCCAGGCTGCGGAGGTTTGCCTCTACCTGCTTGATTTCCTGTTACACCGGTATGGTGTTAATGATGAGATCACGAAACTGGTCGATAAAAAATGTTTTTATGTGGTGCCGGTGGTGAACCCGGACGGGCGGTATCATTTTTTTACCGATGCCAATACCAGTAATAACAACCGCGGATTGCGCCGGCCCCACGATGACGACCGGGACGGCCTGTTGGATGAAGATTTTCCGGATGATTTGGACGGTGACGGTAACATCTGCCGCATGAGAAAAAAAGACCCCCAGGGCCGCTTGAAAACAGACCCGGAAGATCCCCGGTTAATGATACCGGTAAAACCCGGTGAAAAAGGGGAGTGGACGCCCCTGGGCCGGGAAGGGATCGACAACGACGGTGACGGCCTGATTAATGAAGACTCCGAGGGGTATGTAGACCCCAACCGCAACTGGGGATATGACTGGAAGCCATCCTATGTCCAGGCCGGTGCCGGAGATTACCCCTTTTCCGGTGTCGGGATAAAGGTCCTGGGAAAATACATCCAGGCGCGGACCAATATTGCCATGGGTTGGACCTTTCACAATTTTGGCGGGATGTTTGTCCGCGGGCCCAGCTCCAAAGCCTGGGGCGAATATGCCCGTGAAGATGTCGAAGTTTTTGATTATTTAGGGGAGCAAGGCGAACGGATCATTCCCGGGTACCGCTATATTGTCGGTTATAAAGATATGTATGAAACCTATGGCGATTTCGACGGCTGGATGTACATGTCTATCGGGACTTATTGTTTTACCGGTGAATTGTCCATAACCGAAGATGAGAGTTTCAAGACGATCAAAGAGCAGAAGGCAGCCGCCCGCAGAAGTGAGGATGAAGGTCCCATGAGCTTTATGAATTATGACAACTCCTTCGAGCAGGAGCGGTTGAAGTTTAACGACCACCTGGGCCAGGGTGAACTCTTCGTACCCTGGAAACCCTTCAAACATCCTGTTTATGGTGATATCGAGATCGGCGGCTGGGTCAAGATGAGCAGCCGGATTCCCCACCCATTTATGATA
The DNA here is from genome assembly GCA_023137075.1 of Candidatus Aminicenantota bacterium. Lineage (GTDB taxonomy): Bacteria > Acidobacteriota > Aminicenantia > UBA2199 > UBA2199 > JAGLQA01. The sequence continues at coordinate 5,625 of JAGLQA010000224.1, read as the reverse complement.
AAAGACATGGTGCACCGCAATGCCGCGGCGGTTATTTTTTCCGCCAAACAGACGCCCGAGGTTAGCCTTGAGGTTTTCGAGATCAAAGAAACCGGGAAGAATCTTTTTCGGCTGCGCCTGCGTTTACGAAATGCTCGTGCCATCCCCACCATGACTAACCATGCCCGCAAAGTGAAGCTGTACCCCCGGGATATGCTTTCGGTATCGGGAAAGGGAATTACTGTCACTGCCGGTGGTAAATTGACCGATTTTTACCGGGATCAGGTAACGTATAAAGAATTTCGCCCGGAAATACAATTCCTATATGTTCCGGGGTTCGGCAAGGCGGAATATCAATTCCTGGTCTCCGGTAGAAAAGGAAGCCCGGTTACGATCGAATATGTTTCCCGCCATGCCGGTAAGATCACGAAGACCGTCATCTTGAAACAGTGAACAGGCAGTAGACTGAGGGCGGCCGGCATTTTTCGGAATTTTTACTGACAGGGATTTTAAGCGTAGGGGTTCAAGATTTTGAACCCCTACCGTTGTTTGTAAATAGTTGAAAGGAATTTCAGTTATTTTCAGTAATTCTAATTTTGATTTCTAAGATGTTTATTCTTTCAGGAAAATTTAAAAACCATACCCGCAGGCGTGTCGGGTTTCCCCTGAGCCCTTATGCGTGGGGGAGCGTTTAGGGAAATATTGTCAGCTATAGGAGAAGCTTAACAGAATGTCGGGTGCAAACCTGGGCTAATCGGCTGCCCGCGCCGCGGGCCTTGCGAAGCCGGAGTGAGTCAGACTACAGCCTGCAAAAACAATAAAAATCAAGATGAATATATTATTAAAAACTTACAAAATTAGAATTGCTGCCAAAAGAAAAATTGCATTTTTTCAAAAGGTGTGATATGCTTATCCTTATCAATAAAGGGTTTCGAGTCCTACCGAAAACCATGAAAATATCTTTTTTTGGCAAACTTTATTGAGGTATTAGTAAAAAGGTGGGCCCGCCGGAGGCAAAATGTTTGGGAATATTTTTTTTCGAAATCAGTATAGAAAGAGAAAAATAATTATATATATTGCCGGGGTGGTGAGTCTTATCGTCTATTTATTATGGTTCTTTTTCGTTCCCCATCGATTGGTGTTTTCGGAGAAGATGAAAAAGGCTGCCCGGGTTATGCAACAAGCCCTTTTGATAACCGGGGAGTATTGTGGGCAATCCGCAATCGAGATCAACCCGGCGTTGGATCCCAATCGCACCGGTTTGATCGGCCCGGCGTATTCAGCTATTACGACGACAAAGGGGAACCTTGAAGCCAAGAGGACAACCGCCAATCCGGATATGGCCGGGTTAATCCTATGCCTTCTCGAAAAGGCCGGGGTTAAAAAAGGAGATACCATTGCCATCGGCAGTTCGGCTTCCTTTCCCGCCTTAATGATCGCTTCCCTTTCCGCGGCAAAGGCCCTGGGTGTGAAACCGGTTCTTATTTTTTCCTTAGGAGCGTCGTCTTATGGGGCGACCAATCCCGAATTTAATTTACTGGATATTTTTCTGTTACTGCAGCAAAAAGGTATTTTTTCCCTTGAACCGGTCGCGGTCTCCTTAGGTGGAGCAGGGGATATGGGCGAGGAGTTTAAACCGGGAATGAAAGGGCAATTAATCGCGCAAATCCGGAAATCCGGCATTCCATTTATCCATGAAGCGGATTTCCGTAAAAATGTATTAACCAGGATGGCAATCTATCGAAAAAACGCGCCGAAAGGAAAAATCTCTGCTTTTATTAATACCGGGGGAGGGGAGGCCAATCTCGGCTTGAGTAACTTTGTGCTCAGAGTCAAACCCGGTTTGAACCGGGGTTTACCCCTTCCCCCGGAGAAAAAGCGCGGTGTCCTGTTTGAAATGGCAGACCGGGGTGTTCCTATCATCCACCTGCTGTTTATAAAGGGCTTGGTGCAAAAATACCACCTCCCCTTTGACCCAGCATACCAGGGGAGGCGAAATTCCCAAAAAAAACTTTTGATCAACTAATACTTGCCGTCCATTTTGAATTCCGCTGTATCCATCCAAAAACCTGAGTTGGTTACCGAATCATACTGTGCCTGCAGCAAGTCATAGTGAAATTTTTCCTCGTCGGAAATCTTTTCAAATATTTCCTTAGCTCTGGCATCACCTGTCTGTTTTGCCGCGTCTGCGAAAAAATCGATGGCATTTTTTTCTAATTCCATTCCTATCCTGATTGCTTCGGTTTCACCTGCTCTACCTTCTTTCTTTTTTTTTGTCATTCTCTGTTCCAACTCCTCAATCAGGGGAGATGTGGCTTTACCTCTGTCGGAAGCGAACTTTCTCCACTCTTCATCACCGATAATCGAAGTAAATAACTCGCCAAAGGTTTTTAGGTGTTGAATTTCATCCTGGGCCAGCTTCCGGAACATCTTCTTGCCTAGCTTACTCCCGGTTTTTTCAGCAGCATGTTCAAAAAAAGCCCTACCGTCGATTTCTAATTGCACAGCCTTTTTTACAGCATCTAATATTTGAGTACTGATATTTGCCATTTTTTTTCTCCTTTTTAATTTTCCGTCAGGACATGGTCGTCGTAGATCAGTTCAAGACGCAATTTGTGTTTGGCCTCTTCCTGGGCCAGCACCTTGAAGGTCGATTTCATATCTACATCTTCCGTCATATCGACCAGGCTGCTGTAGAGTTTGAAAGCCATTTTTTCCCTGTGCATCGCAACCAGGAGAGCATCCTGGTAATCCATGTCTATCGAGGCTTTGAAATCTATCAAGTAGTCGGAAATTTTTAGGTCTAAGACCTCCTCCTCCGGGGGGGTCAGGGTTCCTCCCTTTTTAATGCCCAGGAGAAATTCTTTATGACCTAATTCTTCTTCCGCCAGTTCTTTAAAAGCCTTTTGTAGGGATTTTCTTTCCACTTTTTTTGCCCATTCCGAGTAAAACCGGTTGGCATTTTCTTCACTTTTTATTGCAAAATCAAGGATTTCGTCAATGCTTTTAAAGGGTATCGCTTTAATTTCATTTTTTACTTCACTCATTGTATTACCTCCTTCTTATTTATTGTTCGGCGCCGGTTTTAAAAAATGGATTGGGTCCCGGCTGCCGCTGTCCCATTTCCTTATCCTGCATCAACAGTAAAGGGTTGTGATTTCCGACCATCTTTAATTTATCCACCATTTCGGAAAAATTGGCTTCTTCTTCCACTTGCTCGTCTACAAACCATTGTAGTAAGCTTCGAGCAGCATGGTCTTTCTCTTCTATGACCAGGTCCATCAAATCGTTAATACACCCGGTGATATGCCCTTCATGGGCCAGTGACTCTTCATAGACATTTAACAGGGATTCCCATTTGGTTTTGGGTCCGGCAATCTCAGCAAGGCCCACATTTCCACCCCGCTCCAGGATGTGATTGTAAAATTTCATGGCATGGAACATCTCTTCCTGTGCTTGTATTTTCATCCAATGGGCAAATCCTTTAAGATTGATAGAATCGAACCAGGCAGCCATGGAGAGGTAAAGATAGAATGAAAAAATTTCTTCGTTGATTTGTTTGTTAAATGCTTCTTCGATTTTTTTCTTTATCATTTCATTTCTCCTTTGATCTTGATTTTTTTAATGCTTTATTGTCAAAACTGAGAGTTTTTAGCAGGTTGATTAATTTTTTTTCATCAACGGGTTTTTTCAAATATCCTTCACAGCCGCTTTTAAACGTCTTCATATTGTTTTGTCTGTTTTGCGCTGCAGTGAGCATAATAATTTTTACACCGTCGAGGCTGTGAATTCCTTTTTCCCTTTCAATTTTCCGGGTTTGTTTCAATATTTCTTTTGTATCTCTTTCGGAAACCATATCAAGACATATAAGGTCATAAGGTTTTCCTTCCATAAATGCCGTTTTAAAGGCCTCGACGGCATCGTTTCCCTTAACAGTAATATCAATTTTTCCATAAGGGGCAAGCATCTTCCGCAGCATTTCCCCTCCGGCAGGTTCATCATTCATAATTAACATTTTTAACCAGGTCTTGTTTTTTGCTGATTCTTCTTCTTGTTTCACTGCATTAACCTCTTGCCTTGGTTGTTTTTCTCATATTTAATATAAGCAATCGGCGTGCCAATTTTGCCGGAAGCCGGAAAGTTCCTTCTATCGGGCATTTCACCTTCTTTATCCTCAAAAAAAGGGTGGAACGTTTGGGTAGATTACGAGCGGGATACGGGTGAAACAGTCAATAATAAAAGGTTTTTTACTCACAGGAACGAAAGGGGAAGGTGGAACAAATGTACCATGCCTTTTTAAAATGAGCGCCTGAAGTTAAAGTGGGCACTTCCAACTTCAGGTGCTTTATATTATAATGATTTTGTCATGGATAAATTAAAAAAATTGAAACGAATGCGCAGGGAAGCCGATGTCATGGAGAATAAGCGGGCTAAGGAACAGACCGCCGATCTGAGGGCACTCAATGTCCAACTAAAAAAGGAAATCGCACTGCGAAAAAAAGCGGAAGAAATAGCCGGACTGGCTTATACGGAATTGAAACAGGTATTCGATGCAGCAGGGCCCCTTTGCTTGATCGATACAAATTTTAATATTACCCGTTACAACCAGGCCTTTACCCGGTTATTCAATATAAACGAGGAGGAAGCGGCGGATTTGGTAAACAAAAAATGTTTTCATACCTGGGAGGCAAAGTCCTGTCATACCGACAACTGCCCCTTAAAAAAACTAGCCAGGGGAGAAGAACCCGTGGAGTATGAATTTAAAAAAAAGAGAGGCCTGGAAGAGGGAGTGACCTGTCTTGTCAAACCGACCCCTTTTCGTAGTCCAGGTGGAGAATTAATCGGTATCGTGTCATCCCTTACCGATGTAACGGAACGGGACAAAGCGGCAAGGCAGGCCAGTCTGCAGCAAGAACAATTACTCCAGGCGGATAAGATGACTTCCCTGGGGATACTGGTCTCGGGTGTCGCACATGAAATAAATAACCCGAATTCCTTTATCTCTATGAATGCTCCAATCCTCAAACGGGTATGGAAGGGGCTGCTGCCGGTGCTGGAAAAACATTTTCGGAAGGGAGAAGAATTAGATACCGGTGGCATGACATTCCCGGAGATCCGCCAAATGATCCCGGAAATCTTAACTGGGATGGAGGAAGGCGCCCGGCGCATCGATAAAATCGTCACTAATTTGAAAGAATTTGCCAGGAAGGAACCGCAGGACCAGGAAGAAGAAGTTGACATCAGCCGGGTGGTGGCCTCTGCCTTAACTTTATTAAATAACCTGATCCGCAAGTCAACGGACAAATTTTCCGTAACCTACGGGCCGGACATCCCCACTTTTAAAGGTAATTCCCAGCAGATCGAGCAGGTAGTGGTTAACCTGTTGATCAATGCCTGCCAGGCACTGCCCGACACCGGCAAAGGGGTTTCCGCAGCCACTGCTTACGACACGGAAACAAAAAAAGTGGTGTTAATAGTACGGGATGAGGGTAGGGGTATCCCGGCTGATTTAGTGAAAAAAATCTTCGATCCCTTTTACACCACTAAAAGGGACAGCGGCGGAACCGGCCTGGGGCTTTCTATCAGTTCCAACATAATTAAGGCACATAACGGCGCCATTACAGTGGACACCTCTGCTCAAAAAGG
>JAGLQA010000223.1 GCA_023137075.1 Candidatus Aminicenantota bacterium | reverse complement strand
CCTGAACAACATCAGCCAGGTTTACTCTGCCCGGGGCGACCTCGATACCGCTCTCCAATACTCAGAAAAAGATCTAAAAATATGTCGAGATCTTGGCGATAAAAGCGGCACCTGTTACACCTTGCACAATATGGCTGCGATTGCTCACGCTAAGGACGATATGAAAACCTTTATGGAGTATGAAGGCGAAGCCTTACGCCTGGCCCTGGAGATCAACGACGCCATGGGAGTATATACCATTGGCAAAAATTTTGGGGCATTCCTAACGCAGAGCGGGGCCAAAGAGGCCGTGGAAATGGGCGTAACCATGCTGGAACGCAGCCTGCAAATCGGCAAAAAAGCCGGCTTCCCCGATGTGGGCCAGATCGAAGAGATACTGCGGCAGGTCAAAAAGAAAAACTAACCTTTCGCTCCCCGGCGCCGCCCTTCCGGCAGGGGCCGGTTTTAAATCATAGCTAAGCTTTATTATTTACTAAAGGCCCTGGAGACGCAAAATCTTGCGTCTCAAAAAGGTACTTTCCCCGCCTGCGTCAAAGTCCTTTTCCCAATCTATATAATAGATAATAGCAGGGCAGGCGTGTCGGGTTTCCCCTGAGCGGCTTGCGAAGCTGTAGCGAGAAGGTCTCGCGGAGGCTGAGTTATTCCGATTAAAGTCAAGTCCAAAAATGGAAAATTTTTTAAATAATCTTTTTATGTTTTTTATCATATTTTCACCTTCTTACCCTTCTTTATTTTGTGATTTTGCCTCTTCTCTCTCAACTCTAACTACCATATCCTCGATTTTTTTGTCTCGTTTCCTCTTTTTAGCCTGTCTTCTTGAAATTGGAGCTTTCTCATCAGGCTCTTGATAACGACGATCTCTATCAATCATCTCAATTTCCTTTCTCCCCACATTTTTACTACGGTTAGCTTCATCAATCATCGGATCAAATCTCTTATTATTTTTAAGCATGCCATAGACAATTCTCAAGATTTTGTTCATCATGATGCCGATAGCACACATTTTCGTTTTTCCCTTTTCCTGATAACTTTCATATAGTTTTTTTATCATCTCGTTACTGGTAATAGCACTCATGACAACATTGTAAAGGATGAACCGCATCTCTTTATTTCCCTGTTTACTCATACGATATCCTCCGGTTTTATCACCACTGTCGTCAAGTATCGGATGTACTCCACAAAAAGACACCAGCTTCTTACTAGCAGGGAAGCGTTGAATGTTTTTTATTACTAACATTATCCCAACAGCAGAAAATTCACCGATCCCTTTAAAACTTCTAAGAAGTTCTATCTTTTCAGGAAAATAACAATTTTTTATCATTTCTTTTGTCTGATCTTTGATTGATCGCTGCAGATGAATGATCTGTCCGACCAGTGACTTCATACAAAATCCGGTTAATTCGTCTTGATCAGCGCCAATACACTTTCGAGCATCTGAAATGAGCTCTTTTGCACGTTCTAATGTTACATACTTGATCTTTTCAAGAGTTTTTGCATTTATCCCGGATAATCTCCTGGCAGTGGGATAGCGATGAACGACTTCTAAAATCCAGTTAGGGGTGGAGCTTTTACAATAACTTAAAAGTTGAGGGTGAGTGTTATATAAAAGTGACTTAAACTGATTCGAAAGCTGGGTTTGTTGCTTGGTGAGAAGCCTGATAAGCTTCCATTGTTTTTTCAAACCACCATCCATTTCCACCTCGTTGTATCTTACTTTATCGTTATAGGAAATGAGGTATTCGGCAATATTTTGTGCGCTTATTTTGTCGGTTTTGTTTCTTTTCAAACCTGCCTGTTTATAATGCTTCACTCCATAAGGGTTTAGGCGGGCAACTCTTAAGTTGAATCTTTCTCTAAGATTTAAAAATGTGTTGTACCAATTGTTTTCGTAACCGCCAGTACTTTCCAATCCCACATTTAAAGATGAATAATGATGAGAAGAAAGAAATCTCTCAATAAAAGCCTTTAGATTTTGATGACCCGTATAAGTATCATCAAATCGAAAATTAGGCTCTACAATAACCTTACTATGATCTAAAACTGTAAAATCACAGTATCCTTTGCTGGCATCGCAGCCAAAAAAATAGCTTGTCATTTCTAAGCTCCTTATAACTTTTAATTTTAAATTATCTGGCACCATCAGTCTTGTATATACGGTGTCCAAGCACCAGGTTATTCCACGACTTCAGCCAGATGGAAGGAAGAAACTCAGCCCCGGGTTCGAGACCCATGACGCTTTCCTTCTCTTCCAATAGGCTATAATAAAAAAAAACTTTTGCCAACTTTTTTGTACTTTTTCTTAAAACTATTTTGTTTTTTTTACTAAATGAAGTATAATTTATAGCGGTGGCAGCCAATCTTAGCTCGAACTTATGTAACATTTTACATTTGTGCAGGATACAGGCTGCTGCCCTTAAAAATTCAGGTGCTAAAAAAAACAAATATAGATTCGATAGTAAATCTGATTTTTGCATGCTCATTTTTCGTCGGCCATTATAAGTGTTATATCTAGAAAACAGATATAACAGGAAAACATATTATACAAG
>JAGLQA010000222.1 GCA_023137075.1 Candidatus Aminicenantota bacterium | reverse complement strand
TTTTGATCAAATTTTTTCAACCCCGCGGCGCGGGGAGCCGTTATTTGTGGACACTCTTAAAGTTGACTTTTACCGGCTTTATTATTAAACTGTTTCCCTAGTTCTACGTAATAAGAATATGGAAAACAAGAAACCTTTCGGGGAAAGAATGCTTGAATTAACAAATTTGAAAAAGTTTTACCGGATGGGCACCACCACCGTCCGTGCATTGGACGGTGTGAACCTTACCATTAAAAAAAATGAATTCACCGCCATCATGGGGGCCTCAGGCTCAGGTAAATCTACCCTCATGAACATTATGGGCTGCCTCGATACACCCAGCGAAGGTTCTTATACCCTCAACGGTAAGGAAGTCAGCCGAATGGACGACGACCAACTCGCTGCCATCAGGAACCTGCACTTAGGATTCGTGTTCCAGAGTTTCAACCTCCTTCCCCGGTTAACCGCACTAAAAAATGCCGCCCTTCCCCTCATGTATGCCCAGGGCCACAAGTCTCACACACATCACGCGGATCAACTCGACCGGGACCAAAAAGCGGCGAAAATACTCGAATTGGTCGGACTGGCCCACCGGACCGACCACAAACCCTCGGAACTCTCCGGGGGAGAATGGCAAAGAGTGGCTATCGCACGCGCCCTCATCAATGATCCCGACATCATCCTGGCCGATGAACCCACCGGGAACCTCGACTCCTCCACCGCCTCGGAGATCATGGAACTCTTAAAAAAATTACACATCCAGGGGCAAACTATTATCATGGTGACCCATGAGCAGGATATCGCCGCCTATGCTAAACGTATCATTCGTTTAAAAGACGGGAAAATAATCGATGATTTTACACAAAATTAAACCAATCATTTTTTTCATTGAATTTGCATTTATCGTTTTATTTATGGGAACATGTTCCCCACTGCCGGGCCCGGCGGGAAACAAAACAAAAGTAACCGGCGGCGATTTCTTTCAAACCGTACTGCTCACCGGCAGCATCCAGGCACGAAAGGCCGAACACTTCGTAGTACCGCGCACTTCCTCCTGGCAAATCCAGATCAAATGGATGGTCCGGGAAGGTGATTCCGTCAAACCCGGCGATCCCGTTGTCCGGTTCGACAATTCCAACATGACCTCCGATATCGAAAATATCGAAATGAACCTGCGGAATAAACTGGAGCAAAAAAAACAAAAACTCGCCGAATACCACCACCAAACAAAAGAAGTCGAATTCAAAGTCAAACAGGCCGAAATCGAATACGAAAAGAAAAAACTCGATGCCGCCATCTCCGAAGGAATCATCTCCAAATTCGAATACGACAAAAAACAATTGGAATTAAGAAAGAGTGAAGAAGCCCTAAAAAAAGCCCGGGTGGAAAAAGAAGTCAAACTCGCCACATTGGACTCTGAACTCAAACGGCTGAGCATCGATATCAAGGAAGAACGGGACAAACTCCACAACTCTCTAAAAACCCTGGAAAGCCTCACCCTGAAAGCCGAAACAGGAGGCACCGTTGTCTATACTAACCTCGGCTGGCCCAACCGGCGAAAAGTCCAGGTCGGGGACAATGTATCCGCCTCCGAGACAGTCGCCACCATCCCGGACCGGGAATCTCTCCAGGTGGAAGCGTGGGTGAATGAATCCGATATTAACCGCGTCAAACCCGGCCAAAGAGTAGACATTTTTATGGATGCCTATCCCGACAAAGGATTCTCAGGTACTATCAAAGATGTATTGAACAACGCGGAAAAAAAACAGTTCTGGGGAAAAGCACGCTATTTCAATATCTTCATCGAACTGGACACCCGCGATTTCTCCATCATGAAACCCGGGATGAGTGTCAAGTGTCTCGCCCATTCCACCAAACACCTGGACGTCCTGTTGATCCCTATCCAGATGGCTTATTTCGACGGCAGGGTTTTCTTCATCAAACCCCAGGGAAAAAAAACCGTAAAAGTCGAACCCCTGGGATTTAACGAATTCTACTTAGCAGTAAACAAAAACGGAACCCTCAAAGAAGGAACCCTATTGGAAACGGTAAATCCATCAAAAATCAAGGAGATCGGCAATGAAAATGATTAAAAACTGTTTGCTTTTGATGGTAATTGTTATACTTGGCGGTATTTCCTGCTCCAATTCCAGGGTTTCACGGGTTGTGAAAGTGGTCAAAGGCCCGTTTTATATAAAAGTGCATTCCGTCGGACAATTAAAATCGGCGGCGTCTACTTATATCGGTTGTCCCCCCGTTCGCAGGATGTGGAATTATACCATTTCCTTTATGGCGCCGGAGGGTAAAAAAGTTAAACCGGGCACCATGATCCTGGGCTTCGATACCAAAGAACTCCAGGAGAAAATGGTGCTTAAAAGCTCCGAGTTGGAAACCGCCAAAAAGGAACTGGAAAAAATCCGCCTCGTGGAACAGGAACAAAAAGAGAATTTTCTCCTGGAGTTGGAGGAAGCACGGGTAAAAAAAGAAACCGCCATCCAGATGGCAGTGAGACCCAGCCAATACGTCGCCCTCATCGATGTAAAAAAAGCGCGGATGGAACTGGAACTGGCCACATTGAAGGAAGTGTTGAGCCAAAGCCGGGTGGAAAATCAAATCATCGGGATGAAAACCCGGATACAGACCCAGGAAAGTAAAGTCAAACGCCTACAAAAAGAAGTCTCCGAAGTGGCGGCCTCCATCGCCCGGTTGAGCGTAAAAGCGCCCAAAGAGGGAATTATCGTCTATATATCCAATTGGAGGGGAGAGAAAAAAGCCGTGAGGGACCGGTGCTGGGTGGGGGAAAATATCATGGAAATGCCGGAACTCGACCGCATGCAGGTAAAAGCCGTGATACCGGAACCCGAAGCGGGAAAAGTGACCGTAAGCCAGCCCGTTGAAATTCGGTTGGATTCCAATCCGGACCGGGTATTCAAAGGCAAAGTCAAAGAGTTGGGACGTATCTTCCGAACCAAATCCCACGATCAACCCTCCATTGTGTTCGATGCCGTTATCTCCATCGACGACCCGGACCCCGAACTCATGCTCCCCGGGATGGCCGCGGGTGTCGATATTATCGTATCCTCAAAGGAGAATGTGCTCCAGGTACCCGAAGCCGCCATCATTTACCTCGAAGACGGACTTTTTGTATGGAAAAAGGGTTTTTTAGGGAAGAAGATGGTGGCCGTCACCACCGGGCCCCGTTCCGGCGGCATGGTGGAAATTCTCGAAGGATTGATAGAAAACGACCGGATCGTAATATTAACCGCCGGGGAATAGGAACCATGAGATTAAAAATAACCTATTGCTTGTTATCAAGTTTAGTACTAATTTCCATATTCAACCGTTGTGGGGGACCCGGAAAAACGGAGATCGCCATGACTGTCCGCAAGGGGACATTTGAGATCGTGATTCCCGCATCCGGCGAGTTACAGGCCGTAAAATCTACGCCCATCCGGGTGCCGCCCGGGGTCCGTAGTCAGACACTTTCATGGATGGCACCCGAGAATTCATATGTAAAAGAGGGAGAGACCGTTGTGCGAATGGATGCCGATTATTACAAGGACCGTATCAAGCAGGAATCCAACCATATTGCCCGGCTTAACCTGGAGATCGGCGAAAAGGAAAAGGCCCTGTTGAAGGAGAAGAAGGACGTCGAGGGCACGCTGGCCGTCACCGAGATCGAAAAAGAAATGGCCGAACAGTACAGTGCAAGAAATACCGCCATTTTTTCCAGGAACAAGATCCTGGAAGACACCATTAACATGGAATACATAAAGATCAAAACCGAGCACTACCGGAAAAAGAAAGTAAGGCTGGAAGAAAAAGCCCGTGCCGAACTGCAGTTATTGGAATTAAAACGTAAAACACACTTAGTGAAAGTGAAACAATATCGAGATGCCCTGGAATCCCTTGAGATCAAGGCCCCGCATGACGGTTTGTTTATTCACCATAAGAATTGGCGCGGTGAGGCCCCCAGGGTAGGGATGCGGGTATGGCGGGGGATGAAACTCGGCCAGTTGCCCGATTTAAGCCTCATGGAAGCGAAGGTGTACGTATTGGAATCCGAAGCCGCCGGGTTAAAGCCCGGACTGCCTGTATCCGTAACCCTTGACTCGTCTCCCGGTATGGTTTTCCCCGGTAAGGTTTCCGGCATCGATTCCATAGCAAAGCCCATCGAAAGGGGAAGTCCGTTGAAATATTTCGAGATCAAGGTTAGCCTTGACAAAACCGATGTGGGGATCATGAAGCCCGGCAGCCGGGTAAAAGCCACGGTTTTCGTTGAAAAGCGGGAGAATGTGATAGCCGTTCCCAACCAGGCGCTTTTTTTCGATGGCGACCAGGCCTTTGTCAATATATTGAAGGGGGCGGGGGTAAAAAGCAGGGAAGTTAAGATCGGTGTACGCAGTTTGACGCGGACAGTAATCACCGAAGGGGTGTCCGAAGGGGAGAAAGTCGTATTGGGAAATCCACGGGACCAGCTCCGGGAGGATAAATAGGAATGGAATTGAAACCGGATTTTTTAGAGTCGTTGGAAACCTTATTGCACCATAAATTGCGTACAATTTTGACCTTATTGGGCATGATTTTTGGTGTGGGGGCCGTGATTGCCATGTTGAGTATCGGGAAGGGGGCCGAGCAGGAGGCGCTGCGTTTGATCGATTCCATGGGTTTGCGGAATATTATCGTAAAGGCAAAAACCTTTGATGAGAACCGGTTAAAGGAGATACGCGAGACCTCCATGGGAGTGACCTTGCAGGATTTGAATGCCGTGCGGGAGACCTTGCCGTTTTTAACCGCTTACAGTGCTTTAAAACAGTTGGCCGTTTATACGTTGTTCAGTCATGGAGGGGCCAGTGACGCCAATGTATACGGTGTAACTCCCACGCACACGGACATGGCGAACCTAAGTGTGAATCGGGGACGGTTTTTGCTTCCCATCGATGAGGCGACCCAGGCCCAGGTGTGTGTAATCGGCAGTCGAGTGGCGCAGGTTTTGTTTCCCGGCGAGGACCCTGTTGGCCGGCACGTCAAGGTTAACCATGTCTGGTTGGCCGTAGTGGGAATCTTGAAGGACAAGAATCTTTCCAGGAATGAGTTTGAGGGGATTTCGTTGAAGGGGGAGCAGAACAACATTTACATTCCCCTCCGGACCGCGTTGAAATCGTTTCAGTTTAAGATGTTGGAGTCGGAGTTGGATGAGTTTCGGGTACGGTTGGAAAAGGGTATATCGTCAATCACCGCCGCGGAAACGTTGACGCATTTAATGAAGCGCCGTCACAAGGATACCGATGATTATGAATTGGTTGTTCCCGAAGCGTTATTGGAGCAGCACCGGAAGACGCAGAACATATTTACCATCGTGATGGCGTGTATCGCGGGTATATCGTTATTGGTCGGTGGTATCGGGATAATGAACATCATGTTGGCCACCGTATTGGAGCGGACGCGTGAGATTGGATTACGTAGGGCTGTGGGGGCGAGGCAGGTGGATATTAAGCGTCAGTTTATGTTGGAGACCTTTACCGTTTCCGCCATGGGTGGGTTATTGGGGATTATTTTCGGATTTTCGTTATCCATAGTTATATCGGCATTCACCGGTTGGCCTGTGGGATGGTCGTTGAGCGCCGTAATACTTTCCGTTGGCGTATGTGCCCTGATTGGTTTGGTTTTCGGCATTTACCCCGCGGTCCAGGCATCTCGGTTGGACCCCATCGAAGCGCTGCGGCACGATTAACCGGCATGCTGCCGGAATGGGTTGCAAAAATCTCTAAATTTCTGTAAGATATTACCGTAATTGTTAGAAAGAAAGGCCATCATGCGATGTGATGCAGGCAGGAGGCGGTAAATGAAATTTGATTTGAGCGACCCTAATTTTATGAGTTTTTTGATCGGTGTTGTGGGTGCTGTTATCGGAGCGTATCTTATTTTCCTTTTTACCCGTTTTTGGAAATCCGGCAGGAATTTTGCCGGTTTCTTCCTGAGGAAGAGGAAAGAGAAAACCGGCCTGGACTATTACCGCGAAGACCTGGAAGCCAAAACCCTGCGCATCTCCCACCCCTGGATGAAGGAAGAACAAACCTTAACCGACGTTTTGGTGCCCATCAATTTTGAGACCGGCAAAACCACGGAGCGCGAGCAGTTAGAGGTCTACCTAACGCGGATGTACGCAAAGAACCGGTCCCTGCGCCTCTTAATCACGGGAAAACCGGGGAGCGGGAAAACCATTGCCATGCGTGTGATTGCCCGCACCCTGTGGGCCGTAGATGAAGACACCGCCCCGGTGCCGGTGCTGATGTCCTTTACGGATATTAAAGGGATTAAGAATGGCGAAGAACTGGAAAAGAAGATCGTGGAGAAATTGAGGTTCCACCAGTTCGAGCAGGGCAAGAAAAATGAGACCACCGCTGAAACCTTTGTCAGGCAGAACCTGGACACCGGCAGGTTGTTTCTCCTTTTCGACGGTTACGACGAGTTGGAAAAATCGGCGCGGCAGGCAGCGGCACGGATGTTGAATGACTTCCTCGACACCCATCGCAAAATACCGGCGGTTTTCTCCTCCCGCACCGCCCTATATGACAGCGAACTTGCCTTCGCCGACTTAAAACCCCGGAGAATCCGCATGGCCCCCTTTACTCCCTTTGCCATATTGAGGTTTTTATCCCAATGGCAATTTGAAGGAAAAAAATCCTCTCTTGAACTATTTGAAATGATCAACGGCAGGGCCCACCTGTCGGAATTGGCGTCTAACCCGTTGATGTTAACCATTATTACCTTCCTCTATTCCAAGCCCAAATACACGCTGCCCGATAACCGGGTGCAATTTTATGAGCAGTGTTCCTTAGCCCTGTTGGAAGAGTGGGACCGTACCAAGCAGGTGGACCGGGCCAATAAATTTGAATCTGATCAAAAGGTCGCCGTATTAAGCCGCGTGGCCTTCCAGCATATTAGCTCCGCCGGTATCGATGATGAATTGATCGACCGGGAGGTTATTCACAAATACGTGCGTGAAGTGATGGAGGGAATGAGTCTGAAAAAAGAGGAGTATCCCCTGATGAGGGATGAGATCGTGCGCAACTCCGGCTTGATACATGCTATTCCGCCCAATGATTACCGTTTTCCTCACCGTACCTTTATGGAGTATTTTGCAGCCTATTACTTAGAAAAGAAGAAAAGTTTTGAAGAGATGCTTGAACTTTACAACCAGGACCCGGGCAAGTGGAAAGAGGTGCTTTTACTCTATTTAGGGCTCAATAAGAATAAAGACTATGCCGATGCCATTCTAAAACGGTTGATTGCCGATTTTGAGAAGGATATGACAGGCGGCACAACGTCCAATCTTATCCTGTTTCCCGCCTTAACTCAATGTGCCGTGCCTGACCCGGGCTTGGCCGATACCATTTTGAACCTGGCAGAGGAGTCCCTGAAGAAAAAACCCGGACCCGGGATTATCGAAGAGTTGGGCTACATCGCCGCCAATCCCAGGTGGGCCTATGCAAAGAGAGCAAGAGAGATATTGATCGAACTATCTTCAAAACAACTCCCGGATGCTGCGTTCCAACAGGTGATATCCTCCCTGCTCCATGCCGGTGGAGAAGACATCGATCAATTAGTTTTGCAAAACCTGGAACGGGTAAACTTAGTGGAGTTTTTATCGAAATTAGGCGCCAAAGGAAAAGTGTTTATCGATAAGTTGTTTAGATTGAAGTTATCCAAGGCGTACCGGAAAAAAATCATCGATGGTTTGAAAGAAGCCGGCAACCTTGAAATTTTAGGCCATTTATTGATCGAGAATAGAGATGAAGAGATTAAGACCATAGCAGCCTATGCCCTTTTCAGGATGTCTAAATTAGATGGCTTTTATGAGTTCCTAAATAATACGGAGACCGGGTTACTGGCTGAAAGCACAAAAAAGATGATAGATAATAAATATGACGAGTGGGGTTGGCGCTGGGAACGTCCTCACACCGAGAGCGGCAAAAAGCTGGCCATTTTGATTTGCCTCTATTCTGCCCATTGGCTTGCAAAGAATAAAGATGAAAAAGATATAGAACAAGCGGATAACCGTTTCCGGTACCTGACCACAGGCTTCCTAACTGAAAAAGGAACTCCATTTATTGAATTTAATTTGATTGAGTTTGATGAAAAAGAGACGGCGACAACCTATGGCTTGAAAAAATGGTGGCAGAAGGATAAGAATTTAAAAAATACCTGGAATAGACTTTGGGGATTGGGGGATGGTGATTCTTGGGCCGGTATAGTAGCTCTATCCTATTTGTTAATTTCACTTCTCGGCATTGTTGGATTTGTGCAATATCAATTTGGATTTACGTCCAATGACTTTTATACATTTTTCTTTGATCCGTTTACTGTGCATGTTCTCTTTTTCCAGTTTGTTTTCCTTTATATTATAGCTTTTATTGTTCGAATTATTTACGAAGGCTTTGATGGAGAATATTTTTGGATATCATTGTTTGGGCCAGTTGTTTTGTATGCTTTGATTATTGCAAAAATAAAAGCGGTTGGCATTCGATTTCTAATTTTTGTCATATTTTCATACCTGCTTGCCATTGGAAGTCTTTTTGTGTCCTTCCATAACTGCATCTTCAATGTTGGTTTTTTTCTTTATTTTTTTCTTTCAGGGCATTTTTGGTTTGAAGAATATCACATTGATTTTGCATTATTTCGTATTGATGAAGTCAAAAAGATTCAAGATTTTTTGTATTATAAGAATAAGGAGAAAAAAGAGAAGTAGTGGTTCGTCAAGACGCGCATCTCGTCTCGCCTCCGGCGGCCCCACCCGTGGGCATGGGGTGAGTACCGGGAACCTTTTTACTAATACCTTGTGAAAATTTGCACAAATAACAAACTTTTTTCTAACGCTAAAGGTAGACCTTCGAGATGCCGCGCTGCGGCTTCTGTGGCTGCCCGCGCCGCGGGCTTTACAAAAACCTTGCGACCGGAACGTGAAATATCTTACTGAGTTGTTTTGCCATTTCTTTACTGATATTCCGCTTTCCCCGCTCCAGATCGGATATTTTCTGCCTGCTGAGCTTACCGAGTTTCTTCCCTAACTCAGCCTGGGTGAGTCCTGCGTTTTCACGATAGATTTTCAACGCCTCACCGGGGGTGGTAGATGCGCTTATTTCTTTATACCATTGGGTATCGAAAATATCGACCATTTCTTCGTCATCCGGCAAAACTTCAATATCCTGTCCGAATTCTTCTTTTAGATACCGCATAACTTTAAGCGGAATATCTCCTTTTACTTCGAAAAGGGGCTGTTTAGTATGGCGCTTTTTCACGACTGCCAACATAATACACCTCTATTACTATAGTTTTTTTACGATGCCGCCAACATGGCACCCATGATTTCCCCAGGTGACAATGATACTCTTCGCTGCTCAGCTTACTGTAGTTTTGCCGGCCCGGTTGTTCCGGCCCATTATCCTTTAAGTCTACAACTAATAGTCCGAGTTTCTTCTGCACCCATAATGGAAGTTTCCGCAATCCTTTTAATACTTTCTTTTTCAGGACAACATCGTATTCCATGAGGCATTGTACCCCAATTTAGGGTACATGTCAACTGAAATAATAATTTATAATTTTGATTGGGGACAGGTAAATAATTTATTTGAGATGTATAATCTTGCGTCTCCAAATTTGGCAGTTTAATTATTACAGCCCGGTTTCCGGTTTTTTCTTTACTTCT
>JAGLQA010000221.1 GCA_023137075.1 Candidatus Aminicenantota bacterium | reverse complement strand
TCACACCAGATTTTAACTAATTTCTCCTCGGTGTCGGTGCGGGGCGCGATATATTCAACACCCGTTTCCTGCCGGCTTCGCTCCGGTGCGGGTAAAGCCTTCCGGTTTATTTTCCCGTTAGGAGTCAGCGGCAAGACCTCCATTTCTACAAAAGCGGACGGCACCATATATCCAGGAAGCCGCTGCTCTAAGAATTCACGCAATTCATTTATAGCAAATTTTTCTGCTTTACCAACAGTCACGAAGTAACCGACTAATTGTTTTTCCCTGGGAACATCCTCCCGAACCAGTACTGTAGCATCCGCTACCCCGGAGTACTTGATTATGAGCGATTCGATTTCTCCCAACTCGATCCGGAATCCACGTATTTTCACCTGGTGGTCGAAACGGCCAATGAATTCTATGTTACCGTCATGCAGCCGGCGCACCTTGTCGCCCGTGCCATACAAACGTTCATTCTCTTTAAACGGATTGTATATGAATTGTTGTGCCGTTAATTCGGGATTGTTCAAATAACCCCGGGCGACGCCATCACCACCAACGAATAGTTCTCCCATAATCCCGGTAGGCACGATGTTCTTAGAGGCATCGAAAACATAAGCGGAAGAATTGGCAATGGGTGAGCCGATAGGAATATTTTGGATATATTCCTCATCAATGGAAAAAGTGGTTGAGAAGGTGGTGTTTTCGGTTGGACCGTAACCGTTTATGATACGCAAATCAGGGAATGCTTCCCTTACCCGGTTAATGTGTGGTGTAGACAAGACATCTCCTCCGACCAGGAGATGTCCGAGCGGAGCGAATATTCGGACATCGGCATCGCTCATGCGGTTAAAGAGCGCGGCTGTCATCCACAATATACTGATTTGGTAACTATGCACAATTTTTTTTAT
Source organism: Candidatus Aminicenantota bacterium (assembly GCA_023137075.1). Taxonomy (GTDB): domain Bacteria; phylum Acidobacteriota; class Aminicenantia; order UBA2199; family UBA2199; genus JAGLQA01. Next base: position 5,586 of record JAGLQA010000221.1, on the reverse strand, counting down.
GTTTTCCGGTGATAATATGATATCTTTGTCCACTAAGTAAAGCGTCAAACCGTTCAGTAGGGATCCCCAGATCTCAAAGGTTGAGGCATCGAATGATAATGCCCCTGTTTGCAGGATGCGGTCTCCTTGTCGAAATTCAACATAGTTGGTGTTTTTGACTAAGCGGACCACGCTGCGGTTATCTACTAAAATACCTTTCGGCCTACCCGTTGTCCCCGACGTATACATCACGTAGGCCAGGCTGCCCGATGAATCGGCCGGGTGGGGGGCGGAGCCGCTGCCGCATCGAAGATCTTCTTCACGAATGTGAATGATTGACCCTTCAAATTTTATACTATCTTCCAAATGGAACGGGGTCAGCAAATGTCTAACAGCGCCGTCCTTCAATATATGATCGATGCGCTGTTCGGGATAATTGACATCTATGGGTAAATAGGCCCCCCCGGTTTTCAATATTCCCAAAAGTCCCATTATCATTTCTATTGACCGCTCTTCCATGATCCCCACAATATTGCCGGCTTCCACTCCTTTTTCTATTAAATCTCTTGCCAACCGGTCGGCTTTTTCGTTCAATTCCCGGTAGGTAGACTGCTTATTCTCATATGCAACGGCAATATTATCCGGATTCTGCTGCACCTGTTCTTCAAATAATTCCCGGATCGATTTTTCCGCCGGGTAATCCGCGGAGGTTTCGTTCCATTTCAACAGAATTTGTTCCCGCTCTGCGGCGGTTAGCATTGTCAATTCCGAAAGAGGTTGTTTCGCGTCCGTCACAACACTTTCCAATAATGCCCGGAAATGACCGATAAAACGTTCGATGGTGGGATCTGTGAATAAGTCCGTATTATACTCCACCCGGCCGATAAGCCTATCTTCATACTCGAACATAAACAAGGTTAAATCAAACTTGGAAGTTTGACGGCCCAAATATAAAGAATTCAATGTCAAATCCGGTAGTTCCAATTGCTCTCTGGGCATATTTTGGAGAGCAAACAATACCTGGAATAGTGGTGAATGACTCATATCCCTTTCAGGCGTCAATATATCCACCAGCATCTCGAAGGGAACATCCTGGTGGCCGTAGGCCGATAGGGAGATATCACGAACCTGTGACAACAATTCCTTAAAAGTCGGATTTCCCGATAGATCGGTTCGCATAACCAGGGTATTGACAAAAAAACCGATCAAACCCTCAACCTCCGTCCGGTTCCGGCTGGCAATGGGTGTACCCACGGTTATATCGGTCTGGCCGGTATAACGGTTTAACAGCACATTAAATATGGAAAGCAGGACCATGAACAGGGAGCATCCTTCCCCGCGGGCCAATTCATTCAATTTACCGGTCAGGTCTGCCGGTAACTCAAAATCTCGAACTTTACCCGAAAAGGTCTGGGCTGTCGGCCGGGGATAATCGGTGGGCAATTCCAGAACAGGTAGTTCACCGCCCAACTGCTCCCGCCAATAGGACAACTGGGCTTCCAATACGTCACCGCTGAGCCATTGCCGCTGCCAGGTTGAAAAATCGACGTACTGAACCGGTAAATCGGGCAGTGGTGAGGGCTTCCCGGCATAAAAAGCGGTGTATAATTCCTTCATCTCGGAGATCAACACACCCATGGACCAGCCGTCGGAAACGATGTGGTGAATGGTTAACAACAAAATATGGTTGGTATCGCTCAGACGAAGCAGCGTGACCCGGAACAGCGGTCCCCGCGATAGGTTAAAGGGATGATTCGCCTCTTCTACAGCCAACTTCTCGGCAGTATCTTCACACTTAGGTTCAGGGAGTTGTTCAAGATCGACTACCGGCAGTACAAACCGGACGGCTTTTAGTACGACCTGGGACGGTATCCCGTCTTTAGAAGTAAATACGGTTCGTAAAGCTTCATGACGGTGGACAATCTCATTAAAAGTTCCCTCCAGGGCCTCAACTTTCAGGTGACCGCTGAGGCGCAGGGCATGATAAATATTGTAAGAAGCGGTGTCCGGTTCAAATTGATCTAAGAACCATAACCGCTGCTGGGCAAAGGAGAGGAGGATATTTCCTTCCCGCTTAACCGGTTCTAAAGGAGGTATCGGAATTTCAGGTGACACGATTTTCTCGATGATTTCGGCAAATTCGGACAAAACGGGTGCTTCAAAAATGGATCGAACGGAAAGTTCAGTATTGAATTCGTCACGCACCCGGGAGATAACCTGGGTGGCCAGCAGTGAGTGACCGCCTAATTGAAAAAAATTATCCCGGGTTCCGATTTTATCCACTTGCAAAATTTCACACCAGATTTTTACCAATGTCTCTTCGGTGTGAGTGCGGGGTGCGATATATTCCACACCTGTCTCTTGCCCGCTTATACCCGGCGCGGGTAAGGCTTTCCGGTTTATCTTGCCGTTGGGAGTCAGAGGGAAGGCCTCCATTTCTACAAAAACCGAAGGCACCATGTAGCCCGGCAGTTTTTCCGATAAATAACGGCGAATTTCGTTTGCGTCGATACTTCTGCCCTCTGCCGGTACAAAGTAGGCTGCGATACGCTTATCATCCGCGTGATCCTCACGCACTACGACCACGACTTCGCTTACATCCTCGTGAAGCGCCATTACGGATTCTATCTCACCTAACTCGATGCGAAATCCACGGACCTTAACCTGGTAATCCAACCGTCCGAAAAACTCGATAAGGCCATCGGGCATGTAGCGAACCAGGTCACCGGTGCGGTAGCAGCGGCTGCCGGGACGACCGCCGAAAGCATCGGGAATAAAACGGTCCGCGGTTAAACCGGGCCGATTCAGGTATCCCCGTGATAATTCATCGCCGCCGATGTATAATTCCCCGGGTACGCCTACGGGCACCGGGTTTAAATACCGGTCCAGGATGTACATCCGGGTGTTGTCTATGGGACTGCCAATGGAAACCACCGCAAAACCGGGATTTACCTTGAATACCGACGACCAGATCGTCGTCTCAGTCGGGCCGTACATATTCCATAAATTGACACCGCGCGACAACAGCCCGGCTGCCAGGTCGGACGGCAGTTCTTCACCTCCACAAAGTACTCGCAAGCCCTCTGAGTGTGACCATCCCGCTGCCGTCAATAGACGGTAGGTTGCAGGTGTGGCCTGGATGACGGAAGCACAACTTCGGTACATTTGTTTCAGCAGACCTGCCCCGTCTGCCGCTGTCTCCGAATCGATTAGGACTACACAGGCCCCGGTGGTAAGCGGAAGGAAAAGCTCAAGAACCGATATATCGAAAGAAAGGGTGGTTACCGACAATAATATATCATTATTATTTAAACCGGGTGTTTTTCTCATGGAATTTAAAAAGTTAACCATTCCCCGGTGATGTATTTGTACACCTTTTGGACGACCCGTTGAACCCGATGTGAAAATCGTATAGGCCAGGTGGTCGGCACAGGATAACGACTGGGGTGCGCTGCGGGGCAAGGCTGCAATCGTCGAATCCTCCTTATCAAGGAGAATCATGTCACCGGAATACCCGGGGAATAAGTCCGAAAAATGCCTCATACTCAACAACATCGGAGCATTTCCCGGCATGAAGGAAGAAATATCTTCCAGCATCATAGCCAACCGTTCACGGGGGTAGGTCGGGTCCATGGGGACGTAGTAACCGCCTGCTTTGAAAATACCCAACAAGGCAGCCGGTAGGCCTAACGAACGTTCCATGCAGACTCCTACCAGGGTTTCCTCTTTCACGCCTGAGCGGCGCAAATGATGGGCCAATTGGTTGGCACGGGCGTCCAACTCACTAAAAGTTAGATGGTCTTCACCGCATACAACCGCAACCCGTCCGGGAGCTTCGTCCACCCGTGCGGCAAACAAGTCGTGGATACATGCCTCATGCGGGTACTCTGCGGCCGTGTCATTCCATTTTACCAAGATCTGCTCCCGCTCTTCGGCGGTTAAGAGTGCCAATTCCGAGAGAGGTTGTTTCGCGTCCGCCGCAGCGCTCTCCAACAGCACCCGGTAATGACCGATGAAACGTTCGATAGTGTGCTCTGAAAATAGATCCGTGTTGTACTCCACCTGCCCGAAAAGCCTATCTTCATCCTCGAACAGGTACACGCTCAAGTCGAATTTGGATGTCCGGCGTCCCAAATCTAAAAATTCCAGTTTTAAACCGGGCAGTTCCAAACTCTCTATCGGTACATTCTGAAGAGCGAACAATACCTGGAATAGTGGGGAGTGACTCATATCTCTTTCAGGGGCCAGTATATCCACCAACATCTCGAAGGGAACATCCTGGTGGGCGTAGGCCGCCAGAGAAACCTCACGAACCCGTGACAACAACTCTTGAAAGGTCGGGTTTTCCGATAAATCGCTGCGCAGCACTAAGGTATTGACAAAGAAACCGATCAAACTCTCAATTTCCGTGCGGTTCCGGTTGGCAATGGGTGTACCCACGGTTATATCGGTCTGGCCGGTGTAACGATTTAACAACACCTTAAACACGGAAAGCAGGACCATGAACAGGGTACATCCTTCCCTGCGGGCCAATTCATTCAAATCCCGGGTCAGGTCTGCCGGAAAATCAAAATCTCGAGTTTTACCCGGAAAGGTCTGGGATGCCGGCCGGGGATAATCGCTGGGCAGTTCCAGCGCCGGCAGGTCACCGCCCAATTGCTCCCGCCAATAGGAAAGCTGGGATTCCAATACATCGCCGCTGAGCCATTGCCGCTGCCAGGTTGAAAAATCGACGTACTGAACCGGCAAATCAGGCAGCGGTGAGGGCTGACCGGTATAAAAAGCGGTGTATAAATCCTTCATCTCGGAAACCAGCACTCCTAAGGACCAGCCGTCGGAAACGATGTGGTGAATGGTTAACAACAAAATATGGTTGGTTTCGCCAAGGTGCAGCAGGGTGGCCCGGAACAGGGGGCCCCGGGATAGGTCAAAGGGACTGTTCGCCTCTTCGATGGCCAACTGCTCGGCTGTGTCTTTACCTTCCGCTTCCGGAAGTTGCTCAAGATCGACTACCGGCAGTACAAACCGGACGGCTTTTAGTACGACCTGGGACGGTATCCCGTCTTTAGAAGTAAATACGGTTCGTAAAGCTTCATGACGGTGGACAATCTCATTAAAAGTTGAGTTTAAGACCTCCAGGTTCAGGTGACCGCTGAGGCGCAAGGCGTGGTAAATATTATAAGAAGCGGTGTCGGGTTCAAATTGATCTAAGAACCATAGCCGCTGCTGGGCAAAGGAGAGGGGAATGGTTTCACCCCGTTTAACCGGCCGCTGGGGAGAGGGAGCACGCAACAGGTCCGTTGAAATATTATTATCTATAATTTCGGCAAGTTGAGCCAGCACCGGTGATTCGAAAATGGATCGAACGGAAAGTTCGATATCGAATTCATCCCGTACCCGGGAAATGACCTGGGTGGCTAGCAGTGAGTGACCGCCTGATTGAAAAAAATGATCCCCGATGCCGATCCGGTCTAAATGTAAAACCTCACACCAGGTTTTTACCAATTTCTCCTCGGTGGGAGTGCGGGGCGCGATATATTCCACACCCATGGCCTGCCGGTCTTGCTCCGGGGCGGGCAGTGCTTTCCGATCAAGTTTCCCGTTGGG
>JAGLQA010000220.1 GCA_023137075.1 Candidatus Aminicenantota bacterium | reverse complement strand
CGAAGTTCGCTTATTTCGATATTGTGCTCCTGTGCCGGTACAATGTAAGCCGTGAGACGCTTATCACCGGGCTGAATCTCCCGCATCACGACCACTACTTCGCGCACCTCCGGAAGAAGCCCTATTACTGCTTCGATCTCCCCGGGCTCGATGCGAAATCCACGAATTTTCAACTGGAAATCCATCCGCCCCTGGAATTCAATGTTTCCGTCGGGCAAATACCGTCCTGAATCACCGGTTTTATAGACCCGGTCTTCCTGCTGTCGGGTGAAAGGATTTACAATAAATCGTTCGGCGGTTAATTTTTCATCGCCTAAGTAACCTCGCGCTAAGTGGGGGCTGCGAATGCACACTTCTCCTAACTCCCCGATTCCTGCCGGTTGACCGTGTTCGGTAAGGACCAATATCTGGACATCACGAACTCCCTGGCCTAAGGGAACCACTTCTTTGGGTAGTTCATAGGGGTCCGCAGGAACGGTAAAATATCCTACTGCTCGCTGGGTTTCTGTGGAGCCATACAGGTTGATAACGGTCACAGCCGGCGCTATCCGCTTTAACTGGGTTACATCTCTGCGGGTAAGAATGTCTCCGACGGTTAATGCGTAACGCAGCGTTAGGGGGGTGTCGTTTTTCGTCTGGGTAAGAACCTGCAGCATGGCCGGAGTTAGATGGGTGACCGAGATCCCCTCCCGTATCATCCATGCGTGCAGCCACCCGGGTGTCCCGATTTGCTCCGGATCCGGAATATGGAGAGACGCTCCGATGCACAGGGAGGTAAAAATGTCCCGCTGCAGCGGGTCATGGGCCAATCCGGATAACATGCTGAACCGGTCTTTACTGTGAAGGTTAAAGGTTTCCCGCTGCCAGGGCAAAAAATGCGATAATGGACCATGGCGGCCGACAATCCCTTTCGGCGTGCCGGTGGAACCCGAAGTAAAGGAAATGTAAGCGATATCATCCGGGCTTATTTCTATGGCAGGCTCATCGCTTGAGAAAGTCGATAAAAATCCATCCTTTTTCGGGGTAGAACGGGCAGGTAGCAGCAGGTGGCATCGTAAGCCGGAATGTTCCAAATGTTCCGTTATGGATGGGGGTAGTTCACCGGCCGCCTCTACCTGCAGAAAGCCTTTCGGCTGCGCTAAGCGGAGAATAGTGATCAACCGCGAAGCCGGGTAAGCCGGGTCAAGAATAACAAAGGCGGCGCCGGCTTTTAACACCCCCCACACTCCCCATACCAATGACGCACTGCGGTGGCCATAGATAGCTACCACATCAGAGGGAGCAATGCCTTTATCTATCAAATAAGCGGCTGCTTGATTGACCCGGTTGTTCAATTCTGCAAAGGTCCATTTCTCGTCTTTATCGATAACAGCCAACTTGCCGGGATTCTCCTGCGCCTTTTGGGAAAATAACTCCTGGACCGAACCATACCACTCATTGCTCAACGGCTGTTTGAGGTCGGGGAGGACATCCGCGGAACGGGGATTGATTAACGAAAATTGAGACAGGGTTGTCCGGGGATTTTCCACCACCTGTTCTAACAGGTATTGATACTGCTCCATCATCTCAACCATTCGTTCCCGGGTAAACAAGTCCGTACTGTAGACCAGGTTGAATGAAATTTCCTTACCTCCCTGGGAAATGTAAATTGTAAAATCGAATTTCGAAACCGCGATGGGTAGGGGGAAATTCCCGATTTTTAAACCGGGTAATTCGACTTCAATACCCGGCAGGTTGAGCATGTTAAAGAATACCTGGAAAAGGGGTGTACGGCTTAAATCCCGCTCAGGTGAAAACTCTTCCAACAGCTTTTCGAAAGGAATATCCTGGTGGGAATAAGCCCCCAAAGTTGTTTCCTTTACACGGCCCAGCAATTCTAAGAAATCGGGATCCCCGGAGAGATCGGTTCGCAGGGCCAGCGAATTTAAAAATAAGCCGATAAGACCCTCAATTTCCACCCAATTGCGGCCGGCAACGGGGGAGCCGACAACAATGTCCTCTTGCCCGGAATAACGGGACATTAATATTTTAAACGCTGTCAATAAAACCATAAATAGGGTACATTGTTCTTTCCGGGCCAGGGCAATCAGTCCCACGGATAAGGTTTGTGATAACCCGGTGGAATATAATTCTCCCTGGTAGGATTGATTCGCAGGGCGAGGGAAATCCGTGGAAAATTCCAGTACCGGGGGTTCATCGGCAAACTGGTCTTTCCAGTAGGTTAACTGCCGATCCATAACATCCTCGGTCAGCCAATCCCGCTGCCAGAGAGCAAAGTCAATATACTGAACCGGTAACTCGGGCAGAGGTGACGGTTTATTGGCGCAAAAAGCTTTATAAAGGGTGGTGAGTTCTTCGATAAATACACCGATTGACCAACCGTCTGAGATGATGTGGTGAAAAATGAGCAGGAAAACATGTTCATTCTTGCTTCGTTTTATTAAGAGGAAACGGAAAAGAGGAGCACTGCTCAAATCAAAACGATGGCGCAGTTCTTCGGCAAAGAGTTTTCGCAAGTGGGATTCGCGTTTGGCCGGATCATGGGATGTAATATCCACCTCCTCTAAAGATACCGGGACATCAGCCTTGATGGTTTGAAAGGGTTTTCCCTCGCTATCTCCAAATGTGGTGCGCAGGGATTCGTGACGCTGTATAACCTGGCGCAGGCATTTCTCAAAGATAGGCACATTTAAAGCGCCGGTCAAAGACATGGCACCCGGTATATTCAACCCGGGATTTCCCGGCTCCCACTGGTCTAAGAACCATAACCGCTGTTGGGCAAAGGACAGGGGATTATTTCCTTCCCGTTTTACCGGTTCTAAGGGAGGTATCGTAAAGTTCGCTGATACGATTTCGTCGATGACTCCGGCAAATTCGGACACAACGGGCGCTTCAAAAATAGTGCGAACGGAAATTTCGATATCGAATTCATTTCTTACCCGGGAAATGATCTGGGTGGCTAACAACGAGTGACCACCTAAATGGAAAAAATTATCCAGGATTCCGATCTTATCCACCTGTAAGACCTCACACCAGGTTTTTACCAATTTCTCCTCGGTGGGAGTGCGGGGCGCGATATATTCCACACCTATGGCCTGCCGGTCTTGCTCCGGTGCAGGCAGTGCTTTCCGATCAAGTTTCCCGTTGGGCGTCAGCGGAAAGGTTGCCAGTTCCACAAAAAAGGATGGCACCATGAAGTCGGGGAGTTTCCGAGATACATATTGGTGAAGATTGCTCGTGTTGATGCAGGCTCCCTCTTCCGGTATAAAGTAGGCAGCGATACGCTTATCACCGGGCTGAATCTCC
>JAGLQA010000022.1 GCA_023137075.1 Candidatus Aminicenantota bacterium | reverse complement strand
CGCAAGGCTGCCGCTTTGTTCCCTCTATCCCGGTCATATACGGACACATCATCCAGCAGTTTACAAAAGGCGTCGATGCGCCGGGAGGGACAGTCGGGTTCTTTCTCAAAAATCAGGCGAACCGCCCGGTGAAGTTTCCGCCTGGTTTTTCCTTGTCCCTGGCGGTACACATCCAGCATTTGTCCGGCATAACGGAGGTATCGAGCGTGGCTCTTCCGGTCGAGCCGGTCAGGAAAAACCTGTCCGCGTCTATAATCGGCGATGGCGTGTTCCTTCGTAAGCATCGCTTTTCCTGCGCTGTCGCGAGCGTCTCACCTCGCTGGTTTCTTCACATACGACTTCATAAAGCACCCCCCGTTTGTTCCCCGATTTGCGGAGGATGCGCCCTAAGCGCTGTACCGCCTGGCGCGAGGAGGCCTGGCCGCCTACCACCACCGCGACTTTTGCCTCCGGCAGGTCTACCCCTTCATCCAATACCTGGTTGGCTGTTAGGGCCGGATAGCTTCCGTCGCAAAGCCCATTCAGGATATCCATGCGCTCCTTTTTACCACAGTGGTTGAGCAGGCAGGGGATGAGGAAGCGCCGTGAAATGTCCCGGGCCATGGCGTTTGAGCCGGCAAACACAATAATAGGCGTACCTAAATGAAGCCGGAAAATATCTTCCAGTACCCGCAGTTTTTCTACCGCCCGGTCCTGGATGGACTGCATGATATAATATGCTTTCTGGGCGGCGCGGGCGTCCGGGTTTTTCCCTGTCTCGGCCAATAGGTCGTGCCAGTCGAAAGATTTTCCCGCCTGGTTCCGTTCGCTCATATACCGGCGCACAAGCAGCGAATTGGAATTATAAATTTCCTGTTCTTCCGGCGACAGGTGAATGGGTATGCGGACAATTTCATAATCGGCCAGGGATTTGCCGCGGATGGCAGAAAGGGGAAGATTATAAACTGGTGGACCTATCAACTGTTCCAGGTCCTTTTCACGTCCGTCGGAACGCTGCGGGGTAGCGGAAAGTCCCATGCGCCAGGGAGCCGCGCTCATCAGGGCGGCATCGCGGCGCATGTCGCCCGGCAGGTGGTGACATTCGTCGAAAATAATCAGTTTGAATAATGCACCCAGGGTTTCCATGTGGATACAGGCGCTGTCGTAGGTGGTTACCGATACCGGGCGCACGGTGAAAATATTATCGCCGATAATTCCCGCGTCGCAGCCTAAGCTGCCGAGAATGCGGCGCTGCCATTGGTACATCAGGTCGCGCACCGGGGCAGCTATCAGGGTAGAAACGCCTGTGTCGCGCATGATGGCCAGGGCTACCTCGGTTTTCCCGGTGCCGGTAGGCATCACGATAAAGCCACGTTTTGTCGCCATCCAGGCATGGTATGCTTCTTTTTGTTCGCGCCTGGGTTCCGGCAGGGCCGGTTCCGGCCATAGAACCCTTTTCCATTTTGCCACATTATCGGTGAGTTGAAAGCCTGCCTGAATGGCTGTTTCACAAATGGTTGAATAGTGAATGGCGTCACAGCGGTAGGCAAACACCCGCTCGTCATACCGGAAAGCCGTGCTGCTCACGGCTTGCTTAAAAGGAGCCGGGTTTTTTGTTTCCAGGAGCAGTGTGCCCCGGTCAAATTTCAGTATCAAAGCGTTATCTTTGCTTTGTTTCATCGGGCACATTGTATTCGAGATATTCCTGTTTGTCAACCTTCTCCGCGGGCACGCCACGGGTGCGTCAAAGCCTTTTACAATATTTGAAAATTAGATATTAGTACGGCAGGCGTGTCGGGTCTCCCCTGATCCCCTATGCATGGGGGAACGTTTAGGGAAATATTTTCAGCTAAGGTGCGTATCGAAAGCCTTGATTTCACATCCAATAGTCACTACAATATGGGGGTTAGTGTTTCAAAAAAATGCCAAATTTATTATGGAGGTAAAAAATGAACTTAGTCTCAAATGGGCAAGATAAACTATCGGTTCGAACCGGCTTCTCCCGGCCTGGACGGCTAAGCATCGTTCTGTTCGTTTTCTTCTTTATAAACTGTTCATCAAATCGGGACATTGGCCTTGACGCCACCGCCGTCGCCACCAACAACCGGGGCGTTGCACTCATGGGACAATTCGATTACGAGAAAGCACGTCAGGTATTCGAAAAACTGTCGCAAAAATATCCCCGGAATTTAGATATCCGAATCAACCTGGCAATTTCCATTTTTAACCGCCAGAAAGAAGGGGACGAACAAACAGCCCTCTCCATATTAAACCGAATATTGGAACAGGATCCGGAAAATCTCCGTGCCCGGTACTGTTCCGGCATTCTGGAACTGTACATCGGGCGGCCGGGTAAGGCACTCGAGTCTTTCCAGGCCGTGCTGAAAGCCGACCCGGGAGATGAGGAAGCCTTATATTTTACCGGAAAAGCCCTTATGCAGCTCTCCCGGTATGAAGAGGCCCATGATTTTTACAAACGGACCATTTCTCATGACCCGTATATACGCAGCGCCTATTATGCTATGATCATGACCCTGAGGCAACTGGGAAAAACCGATGAAGCCGTTGCCATGATGGAGGAATTCCAACGCCTCAGAAACAACCCTCGGGCCCGCCTCGTGGAGTTCAAGTATACAAAGATGGGTCGCAAAGCAGAAGTGCTGGCTGTCGATCAACCGAAGGTTGTTGTTGTGAAACAACCCGCGGGTCCCCTTTTCAACCCGGTAGAACCGATTATAAAAGATGAAGGAACACACTGGCACTATCAACAAGATAGTACATTGCCCCGTTCCAGCGTTACCGTATGTGACATTAATGGCGACAACCACCCGGACATATTTATCTCCGGGGCAATTACGCTTCCCAAGGGGATTGGTAATGCAGTGCTACTGGGTAATCCCGGGGACGGAACGTACACCCTGGACCGGGGGCATCCGCTGTCCGGTGTTACCGGCGTAAATGCCGCGCTCTGGGGTGATATAAACAACGACGGATTTGTGGATGTTTATCTTTGCCGTCGTGGACCGAACCAACTCCGGCACCAGGAAGCAGCGGGCAAATGGCGGGATGCGACCGGGGATACCGGGACCGGCAACGGCAATTTTGACTCGGTGGACGGCGTTCTATTCGATGCCGATCATGATGGAGACCTGGACATTTTTCTCGTAAACGCCGATGGTCCCAATGAACTCCTCAACAACAACCGTGACGGCACGTTTCGGCCTCTTGCCGCCAAATACGGGTTGAGCGGTAATCGCGCTGCGTCCCGGTCGATTGTCATTGCCGACATCGACAGCGACAGCGACGCGGATTTGATAATCATTAACCGGCAGCCGCCCCACGAGGTATATACTAACGAACTTCTCTGGGAATACCGGCCCGCAAAAGGATTTGATACATTCATCTCAGCCGGTGTTGTCGCGGTGGCGGCAGGGGATGTGGATACCGACGGCCGTATTGAACTCTATACCCTCGATTCCAATGAAGTTCTCAGCCGGTGGCAGCCAAATGAAAACGGTGTATGGGAAGAAACCGCACTCACCAAGGGAACCGGGACCGGGAAAATTCCCGCACCGGGACAACCCCGCCTGGCACTGGCGGATGTAGACGGTAACGGTGTGCTGGATGTGATTGTATCCGGGCGAAACGGGTGGTGGGCGGCTTCATTTGCTGATAACCATAAAAAACCGCTTTTTAAAGTGCCCGGTAAAGAAAAGATCAGCCTGGCTGCCTGGTGTGTCCTGAACACCGTTGAGGGGCCTTCCCTCTTAGGATGGGCGCCGGGAAAGTCCCCTCTTCTCTGGTCACCCGGACCCGGCAGGTATTCCTTTGCTTCATTAAAACTATCGGGGAGGAAGGACTCCAAATCCCAGTGGCGTTCTAATGCTTCGGGAATCGGTACGCGGTTGTCGGTTCGTGTGGGTTCGCGCTGGACTGTGCTGGATACTTTTCGAAACAACTCGGGACCCGGACAGGGGTTGCAGCCCGTGACTGTAGGGTTGGGGGGAGCAAAGCGTATTGATTTTGTAGCCTTAGACTGGTCCGACGGTGTGTTCCAGACCGAACTGGACCTGGAAGCAGGAAAAATTCACCGGGTCTTCGAAATTCAGCGCCAACTATCCAGTTGTCCCGTATTGTTTGCCTGGAATGGTAAATTTTTTACATTTATCAGCGACCTTCTGGGTGTAGGGGGTATAGGATATGCAGTAGGACTAAGGGAATATTCCGAACCCCGGCCATGGGAAAATTTCATATTTCCCCCGGGCCTTCTTCAACCGCGCGGTGGCCGGTTGATTCTCAAATTGACCGAACCAATGGAAGAGGTAACCTACCTGGACGCGGTACGGTTGAAAGCATACGATCTCCCCCCGGGTTGGTCTATGACCCTGGATGAACGGATGAGAATCAGCGGTCCCGTACCTACAGGCCTGCCGCGTTTTTATCGAAATATACTGGTGCCTTTGACAGCGATAAACGATCGCAATAAAGATGTGACGGCGGTGGTGAAGAAGAGGGATTTAAAAGCGGCGCCGCCGGGTCAGTTGGACCGACGTTTCATCGGGCGGCTTCAACAGGACCACGTGCTGACCGTTACCTTTCCCCGTGCATTGGACAGTTTTCCCGGAAAAGCCATTTTACTGGCTGACGGTTGGGTGGAGTATCCTTACTCCCAGACCAATTTTGCCGCGTGGCAGGCGGGGGCTGACTATCGTGCGCCCACCATCGAAGTGCGCAAGCCTGACGGCCAATGGATGGCAGTACTGGAACAGTTTGGGTATCCAGCCGGGATGCCGCGCCAGATGTCGGTTCCGCTGACTCCGCTTCCCAAAGGTGTAACTCAAATCCGCATCAGCACCAACCAGGAAATCTATTGGGACCGGTTAGCAGTGGTTTTTGCCGAGACCTGTCCCGGCGTCGAACATCATGAATTGGAGTTAGAGTCGGCACAGTTGGAGCAGATCGGATTTCCTTTGCGAACAGATGGGTCCCAGCGTCTTCCCGGTTATGATTATGGAAAGCGAAAGCCTTTTTGGGACACGCATTTTCTTGAAGGGTTTTACACCAGGTTCGGCAGCGTTGAGGAATTAGTGGAATCGCAGGACAATGCGGTGGCTATTTTTGGTGCGGGTGAAGGAGTTCACCTGGAGTTCCGGGAACCGCCAAATCTTCCCAGGGAAGGGTGGACGCGCGTCTACGTGATTGAAACCAACGGGTGGTGTAAGGATATGGACCTGTATACGCGAACCGGCAAGACAGTAGAACCGGTGCCGCATATAGGTAAACGGGACCACCGGGTTGATCGTCTTCATGGTCTTTACAACACCAGGTATCTATCCGGTAAAGAATAAACATTTTTTAAGTTAAAATTAGAATTGCTGAAAAAATCAAGTTTTTATTGACATACCCGGGTATTTCCAATAGAATACTATCTACAATTAACAACCAGGCGTGGAATGTGTATAGACGATTTTAAAAGCGTCACTTTATGAGGTAAAAAAAATGAATATTCAACTAATAAAACCATCGCATTTGGACGAAGACAATAAAACTGCCAAATATAAAAAAGCGCTTCTCCCTCCCCTGGCATTGGCAATTATAGACCGCTTAACCCCGGGCCGACATCGTGTCAAAATAGTAGATGACCTGGTGGAAGATGTTGATTTTTCCCGCTCTTATGACCTGGTCGGTATTACCGTTATGACCGCACAGGCAGATAGGGCTTACCGGATCGCGGATCGCTTCAGAAAAATGGGCGTTAAGGTTATTCTGGGGGGCGTTCATCCGACGGTACTTCCTCATGAAGCAAAAGAACATGCCGATTCGGTGGTTATCGGAGAGGCTGAAGGTCTCTGGGAACAGGTGCTGGCAGATTTTGAAGGCAACAACTACAAAGAATTCTACCGGGATTCCACTCCCCCGGACCTCGGAAAATTGATCATCCCGAAATGGGATAATGTAAACATGAAGCCTTATATTAAACGGTTAGGATCTAAACTTCCCACGATGCCGCTTTTTTCAACTCGGGGCTGTCTCTTTAACTGCAAATTTTGTTCCGCAAACAAGGTATTCGGCAATACCTTCAGAAAAAAACCTATTTCCAATTTCCTCAAAGAAATCGACGCCTCAAAGGCACGGTTTTTTTTCTTTCTTGATGATGGCATTGCCTCCGATATCGATTACACTCGAGAATTATTTAAAGCGCTTATTCCTAAAAAAATCGTCTGGACTTTGCAAATCAGCACAAATATCTTAAAATCGCCGGACCTTATCGAATTGGCGGGCCAGGCCGGCTGCAATTCGCTGCTCTTCGGCATCGAATCGCTCAATAAAAAAAATTTAAACTCCGTTAACAAAGGTTTTAATCATCCGGAAGCTTATGAAGAATTGTTTTCTCGAGTAAGGAAAGCCGGTATTATCCCCTGTCCGACATTTATTTTCGGTTTTGATGAAGACACTCCGGGTCAATTCGAATTAACAATGGATTTCCTGAAGAAGAACAAAATGGAGACGGCGCTATTCGGGATTTTGACTCCATTTCCCGGGACGGCCTTATACGAGGAATTCGATGAAGCCGGCCGGATTCTAACTAAAAATTGGTCCAGGTACGATCTGGCTCATTTGGTTTTTCAACCCAAAAATTTTACTAATGATGAATTTTTGACCCAATTTTGGAAAAATTATCGCAGCTTCTTAACCCTAAAAAATATGGCAAAACGGCTCTTTTATATCACTTCCAGGTCCCGCCGCCCATTAACTGCTTTTTCCGAGAGTTTATTGTACATGATATGTAACCGTAGTAATGTGTATGCAAAAAACCAGGCTATTTCAGACGGGGTATTCAGGATTAAAAACGCATCCGGGCTCTAATCTCTTTTTATCTTTATGGGCCGGGTGTCATGAGTTTTTTTTGGAATTTTGACCGGTTTCGTGTCATCTTTTTTGAATGCTATGCCGTCGTACATCTTGAGATTAAAGCCGGTCTCTTCTTTTCCGGTTTTCTTTATCTCTCCAATATCGGCAAGTCCGACCGGCACCTTTTGCGTGTCGAACCCCGGCAGCCCTTTTTTTAACTTCTGGGTGTCAAACTCCGGGACCCCGCTTTTTAGGTTCTCCTCAACGGAATAGGTTGAGATTAAAGCCAAATTATAGTCCATCTCTTTAAGATCTTGGAAAGCACTTTCCAATTCCGAACTGTCTCCCTCTTTAATGATTCGCGCTGCCTTTTTTATCGTGTAGGTACAATCGTTTACGATTTCCGGTTCAAGCTCTAAGGTTTGTAGGTGTCTCTCTATGGAACGTATGTAATCCAACGAACCGGCTTCCATCTCTTTGTCGCTAATTTTTTTCTCTTTTACGATTTTTTCTACCTTCTTTTCTTCGGCCTTCTCCTCTTTTATAAGCGCTTTGTCGCTCCTTTTACTAATCACTCTCCCTTTAAAATCATCTTTTATGTCAAATCTCTCCTCATCAATCAACCCGGCCTCTCGCACCATTGCCGGCAATTGAATTTCTCGGGATTCCGCGGGAAGATTTCCGGGCACCAATTCCAGATTTTTGTTCATTTCATCTAATTCATTTAAGACATTCTCCATCCCTTCGTGATTCTCTTCTTCGACAGCGACCTCCGCTTTTTCTATTAATGTCTTGCACAGCTTAGATGTATCTCGATCAATGGCCGAACTTTTCAGGTGCTTTTTCAACGAATAAGCCGACCTTAATATTTCATTCTTTTTCTTTATTAAATTCTTTTGCTCTACGTCCGATTCTTTGAATTTTTCGGCATTATCTTTTAATTTCGCTATTTTTTCCTTACTCAATAATCCCGATTGAGACACAACCACTTCGTTTTTACTTTTCGTCGACAGGTCCATGGCCGAAACTTTCAAGATTCCATTTATATTATAACTGAAGGAAACTTCAATGCGGGGGACACCACGCGGCGCCGGCTTAATACCGGTAAGCGTAAATTTTCCTAAAAGTTTATTCTCTTCCACGACTTCTCGCTCTCCCTGGTAAACGCTTATTTCCACTTCATCCTGGTTGTCTTCAACCGTTGAGAAAACGAGGCTGCGATTCGTTGGAATCGTGGTATTCGCATCGATAACCCTGGTAAAGGCGCCGCCAAAGGTTTTAACTCCGAGAGAGAGCGGTGTCACATCCAGTAGTAAAACATCCTTGCTAATTCCTTTTACAATCGCTCCCTGCAAGGCTGCCCCCATTGCTACAATCTCGTCGGGATTAATTTTTTTGTTGGGCGCTTTGTTGAAAAATTCTTTAACTCTCATCTGCACGAGAGGGATCCGTGTGGAACCGCCGACTAAAAGAACTTCATCTAATTCCGAAATGGTCAGGTTGGCCCGTTTCAAAGCGGTCCGGCAGATCCCGATGGTCTTGTCCACCTCATCCTTGATCAGTTTTTCGAATTCACCCCGTTTAATATATTTTGAAAAATGGACCGGCCCACTTTTTGTGTCGGCAATAAAAGGCAAATTTATTTCGTGTTCTTCCATGCCGGAGAGTTCTTTTTTTGCGTTTTCAGCGGCATCTCTTATTCGCTGCATGGCAAGCTTGTTATAAGTAAGGTCGATGTTATGCAGTTCCTTAATTTGTTCCTTAAGATAATTCGAGAATATGTGGTCCAGGTCGTTGCCGCCGAGATTCGTGTCACCGGCAGTTGCCATTACCCGGATGACATCATCTTTAACTTCCAATACCGAGATGTCGATTGTTCCGCCGCCAAAATCATATACCACCACTCTGGCTTTTTTGGCCAGGTCGAGCGAGAAGGATAAAGAAGCAGCCGTGGGTTCGTTTATTATTCTTAAGACATCTAAACCCGCTATCTCACCGGCATCTTTGGTCGCTTGTCTCTGGGAATCATTAAAATACGCAGGCACGGTAAGCACTGCTCCCACAATTTCATCATGCAAATACTGCTCAGCGGCTTCCTTTAATTTGCGCAGAATCATCGCCGATATCTCTTCCGGGGAAAACTCCATATCATTGACCACAATTTTCAACATGTCATCATCGTTTTCGATTATCGTATAAGGAAATTGCCACAAATAAGGCTTAACTTCCGAAAATCTTTTACCCATTAATCGTTTAACCGAAGAAATCGTGTTTAAGGGGTTGGTGATTAATTGACTTTTAGCCGGATTCCCGATTAGCCGTTCATTACTCTGGGTGAAAGCCACGACCGAAGGGAGAAGCCTGTCTCCTTCGCTGGTTAGAATAATCTCCCAGTTCTTGGCTTCAACGAAAGCCGCCGCCGAGTTAGTCGTACCCAGATCAATACCGATTACCTTTCCCATTTTTAAATATTTATCACAAGAAAGAAAAAAAGTCAACATTTAGGTGTTTTTTAACTCAATTTTTTATGATATAATAGGAAATTGAAATAAGGAATAAAAGAAAAATGAAAAAACCGAGAAATATGAATCAAAAAAATTCAAAAGGGATACTATTCTGGTTGGCTTCGATAATTATCATCATATTCTTATGGAGTTTGCTGTCGGATGTATCAAAAGGTCAGGAAATAGAGTTGAAATTTTCCGATTTTATGGAAAAAGTTGAAAGTAAAGCCGTTATAGACGCTGAAATAGTTTCTAACGTGGTGGTCGGTAAAATGAGGACTTCCGGCAACATGGGCGTTGTGAAATACAAAACCGCGATTCCGGTTAGTTACCCGGAATTTATCTCAATATTAAGGAAGAACAATGTTATCATTAAGGTTGAAGAATTAAACAAAAATGAATTGATGCGTTCGATTCTCGCTTATTCTCCATTCCTGATATTGATTGTTTTCTGGATCGTTATGATGAGACAGCAGGGAGGCGGCCGGGCTTTCTCCTTTGGTAAAAGCAAGGCGAAGATGTTCACCGGTGAGCAGGCGAAAGTTACCTTTAAGGATGTTGCCGGGATCGATGAGGCAAAAGATGAAGTCGAAGAGGTCATCGCATTCCTGAAAGACCCTAAAAAATTCCAGAGGTTAGGCGGTAAAATCCCCAAAGGGGTGCTGCTGATCGGTCACCCCGGCACAGGAAAAACCCTATTGGCCAGGGCAATTGCCGGGGAAGCGCAGGTGCCCTTCTTTTCAATATCGGGATCCGATTTCGTCGAGTTGTTTGTCGGCGTGGGAGCGTCGAGAGTCAGAGATCTCTTCGAGGAAGGCAAGAAGCATTCACCCTGTTTAGTATTCATAGACGAGATCGATGCGGTGGGAAGACAGCGGGGCGCCGGGTTGGGCGGCGGCCATGATGAAAGGGAACAGACACTAAACGCCTTGCTTGTAGAAATGGACGGATTTGATGACAATGAAGGCGTTATAATTATTGCCGCAACCAACCGGCCCGATATCCTGGATTCCGCTTTGTTAAGACCCGGACGGTTCGATCGCAGGATTATGGTATCATCGCCTGATGTAAAAGGAAGAGAAGAGATATTAAAGGTTCATACCCGCAAGATTCCCCTTGCAAAAACCATAGATCTTTCGGTTCTGGCCCGTTCTACACCGGGCTTTACCGGTGCGGATATAGCCAACATGGTAAATGAGGCGGCCCTTTACGCATCGCGGAAAGGAAAGAAAAACCTCGAGATGAATGACTTCGAATACGCCAAAGACAAGGTACTGATGGGAGCCGAGCGAAGAAGTATGATTATTTCCGACGAAGAAAAAAAGGTTACCGCCTACCATGAAGCCGGTCATGCGTTAATTGCGGTAGTGGAAGATGAGGCGGACCCCCTCCACAAAGTGTCGATAATCCCCCGGGGAACGGCCTTAGGTATGACCCAGCAATTACCCATCAACGATAAATACACCTATTCGAAAAAATATTTGGAAGCGCAGTTGGTCGTTCTCTTAGCTGGCCGGGCGGCTGAAGAAATCTTTTTAGATGCGGTTACCACAGGAGCCGGCAGCGATTTTGAGAAGGCAACGGATATTGCGCGAAAAATGGTTTGCGAATGGGGAATGTCTTCCCTGGGGCCGGTTAAATATGGAAAACAGGACGATATGATCTTTTTGGGGAGAGACATGATGTATCATTCCGAATACTCCGAAAATACGGCTCAAAAGATTGACCGGGAGATAGCGGCCATCATCGATAAAGCCTATAAGAATGCTAAAGACAATATCCTGGCGCACAAGGATAAACTTGAGGAAATTGCCACCCGGTTGTTAGACCAGGAATCATTGTCAGCCGATGAAATTAGTACAATTTTAAACAATGGGAAAAAAGCAAACTAGTTTGCAGTGCTCACCGCAGCGCCGGCGATTAGTGAGAGCCCCGGGGTGTAAATGATATTTGATTACATCGTAAACTCATTTTCCGAATTTCAATTAAGTGATATTATTGATATCCTGTTCCTGTTCCTACTATTCTATTATCTTTTACTCCTGATAAAAGGGACCAAATCATACCAGATGGCAGTGGGGCTGCTCTCTATCGGGATACTGGCTTTATTCGGCAGCCTATTAAAGTTAACCGCTTTTTCCTTTATACTGAACAAATTCCTGACCTATCTGATAATTGCTATTATCGTATTGTTCCAGGATGAGTTACGGGAAATCCTGTCCGAAATCGGCAGCAAACTGAGGAAAAAATATGCCCTGTCGGGAACTATCGACATAATCGATGAAATCATTAACACGGTGGTGGCCTTATCCCTATCCAAAATCGGTGCGATCATTGCCATCGAGCGGGAAATAAAAGTCAAAAACTATGTGAATAAACCGGTAAAAATTGACGCCATCGTCAATAAAGATTTACTGTTAACTATTTTTACCCCCGGTTCTCCTTTACATGACGGCGCCGTAGTCATTAGTAAAGACAGAATCGAGGTGGCCAGGTGTTTTTTTCAGCTTCCCCCCCTTCTTGAGTTAAGCCCCAGCGGCACACGGCACCTGGCGGCTATCGGCATAACCCAGCAAACAGACTGTCTCGCCATTGTTGTATCCGAAGAAACGGGGAAAATTTCTCTTGCCGTAAGCGGTGAATTAATACGAGGCCTCGACAGGGAAGGATTAAAAAACCGTTTACTCCATTACAGGACGAATTAGACGATGAAAATAAAGCACCTATTTTTCAATAATTTCGGACTCAAAGTTACCGCTCTTTTGTTTGCGTTAACAGTGTGGATTTTAATCGCCGGGCAGGAACATGCCTACTTAGAGAAAAATTTTGAAGCTAACGTGGAATTTTTCAATACCTCGGAAAATATCGATGCCAATCCCAGGCCGGAGAAAGTAAGAATAAAAGTAAAAGGCACATCACGAGAGATAAAAAATATATCCGCAGATGATTTTAAAATAAAAATAGACCTTGCGGGAATCTCCCAGGGTACAACACTGAACCTATTAGCCGGCGATTTTCTCGAATTACCGGGAAACATTGACCCGGAGGAAGTGACCATCCATCCCAGGATGATTGCCGTAACGGTAAAACAACTGATCTGGAAAGAGGTGGCTGTTAAAGTCAACTTCACGGGAAAACCCGCGCGGGGAATCGTACTAACGAAAAAAATAGTGCCGGGAAAAGTCAGAATCTACGGTTACAAATCTCAAATTACCGCCATTAACACCGTTATAGTTGAACAAAGCGTCGACCTAAGTGAAATTAATAAAAGCAAAACCCTTAAGCTCTACCTGCAAAAAAGAGAGGAGATTCTGAGAGTTGAAGGCAGTGAGGAGATTGAAATTCAACTGGTTGTCGAAGAGACCAATAAATATGAGACGGACAAAAAAAAGTAGATTATTCGGCACCGACGGCATCCGGGGCAGGGTGGGGGATTTTCCTTTAGATGACGAATCCCTTTTAAAACTTGGCCGGGCAATGGGAGAACGGTTAAAGGATTGCCGGATATTGTTCGGTAGAGACACCCGTAATTCGGGAGAAAAAATAATGGAGCGAATGGCTGCCGGCATCTCAAACCGGGCAAAGGTTTTTGACTGCGGTGTTTTGCCGACCCCGGGACTGTCATTCATGACCGGTCGCAGTAACTTCGATTATGGCGTCATGGTAACGGCTTCACATAACCCCTATTATGATAACGGCATTAAAATTTTTAACGGAAACGGCGAAAAAATAGCGCCGGAGTTTGAAATGGACATCGAAAATATTTTTTTTTCGATAAATAACGCCGGGAAAGACGAAAACAGCCGGGTACAGCCACACATTGTAAAAATCAGGGACAAAGATAGATATAGGGATTTTTTAATCGAAGAAGCATCTCATTTAAAGGGGGAAAAAGGCAAAGCGATTATAGACTGCGCCCACGGGGCGGTTCATGAAATTGCGCCTGCCGTGTTTCAAGAAACCGGTTTCGAGACAGAAATCATCAATGCGGCGCCCGACGGCAAAAATATCAACCGGGACAGCGGCTCGACAAACCCGGAAAAACTCGGGGAAGAGGTTATCGCGCGGGGTGCGGACATCGCCGCAGCCTTTGACGGTGACGGTGACCGGGTCATATTTGCCGATCAAAACGGCAATATACTCGACGGGGACCATTCGTTGTATATCATCTCACGGCATCTACTCGAAACCGACCAGGCGTTTAATAAAATTGTGGTGGGCACAATTATGGGTAACTTAGGTCTCGAAAAAGCGCTTTCCCGGATGGGAATTACATATATCAGGACCCCGGTAGGCGATTATAATGTATACCGGGAGATGCAGCGCAGGGACGCCTTAATCGGGGGTGAACAATCAGGTCATACCATCCTGCGCCGGCTGCAGCGTACCGGTGACGGGATATTAACCGCCATCTATTTTCTCAAAGCCCTCGCCTATTTTGATTTAAAACCAGTGGATCTGTTTAAGCAGCTTCCCCTGTTTCCCCAGGTCACGAAAAACATCGATATCCGGAAAAAAAAGGATATAAATACCTGGGATGCATTGAAGCGGATGATGGAAGATTTCACCGGAAAACACGCCGGTAATTCACGAATAATAATCAGGTATTCCGGAACCGAACCCAAAATACGGCTGATGATAGAATCCGGGGAAGAATCAATCATCCACGAAAATATAGAAAAATTTGAAAACCTAATAAAATCGGAAATCGGAGGATAATATGAAATTAGGTGTAAATGTCGATCACATCGCAACCATAAGGGAGGCTAGAAAGACGAACGAGCCCGATCCGGTATATGCCGCGGCCATTGCCGAACTTGCCGGAGCCGATGGTATTACCATTCACCTGAGACAGGACCGGCGGCATATCCAGGAAAGAGATTTAAAATTATTACGGTCGGTGGTGAAGACAAAATTAAATTTAGAGATGGCCATATCCATGGAGATGGTCAAGCTTGCCCTGAAGTACAAACCCGACACCTGCACCCTGGTCCCGGAAACGGATGACGAGGTAACCACCACCGGCGGTCTCGATGTGGTTATGTACGGTGACAAGATCGAGGAAGTGGCCGGCAATCTCAAGGCCGCCGGTATCGAAGTGTCGATCTTTGTAGATCCGTCCATCGACCAGATAAAAGCCTGTCACCGCCTGGGTATTAAAGTCATTGAGCTCAATACCGGTGAGTATGCCAAAAGCTGGAACAATAGTTATGCCATACTGGAACTTGATAAAATAAAAAAAGTGGTGGTTTATGCAAAAAAATTGAATTTCAGGATCCTGGCCGGGCATGGACTGACCTATCAAAACGTGGCGGAAATTGTGGCCTTTGAAGACATCGAGGAGTTAAACATCGGCCATTCCATCATCGCCAATTCAACTTTTATGGGTTTAGGAAAAGCAGTCCGCCGCATGAAAGAGTTGATGGAAAAACCATACAAATAAAAAGGGGGTAATTCTTTTGGAAAATAAAACCGAAACCTTAAAAGACGGGACAAAGGTCACATTGAGGCTTTTGAAAATCGATGACCTGGAAAAATTGATGAAATTCTACCAGGCGCTGCCCTTTGAAGATCGAAAATACCTCAAAGTCGATGTGACGAAAAAGGATGTGGTGAAGAAAAGGCTGAACGCGATTTTAGAAAAAAACGCGGTCCGGGTGATTGCCCTTCATGGTGACGATATCGTTGCTGAAGGTGAACTTTTCCTTACCGAGGACGATTGGCATCGGGACCAGGGCGAGCTTCGTGTCATCGTGGCCCGGGAGTTTCAACGCAAAGGACTGTGTACGATTGTAATGTGGCAGCTTTATTATCTGGTTCTCGATCATAAAATCGAACATTTAGTAGCCAAAATAATGACCCCCCAGATCGGGTTCCGGAAAATACTAAAAAAATTCGGCTTTAAAGAGGGGCAGGTCCTGACCCAGTATGCAAAGGATCAAGAAAACCGGAAACAGGACATGTTGATCATGACCTGCGATATGAAAGATTTTAGTAAAGTCGTAACCGAACCCCTGAAGGATGGAACGAAGATTACCTTGAGGCTCCTGACCCTGAATGAAGATGATTTGAATAAATTGATGTATTTTTACCAGGCCCTGCCCTTCTCAGACCGGAAATACCTGAAGGTAGATGTGACCAAAAAGGACGTGGTGAAAAAACGCCTTCACTCGATCGTGGAGAGACTGGCCGTCCGGGTGATTGCCCTGCGTGAGGAAAATATTGTTGCCGAAGGTGAGCTTTTTCTTGTCGGTGACGACTGGCATCGCGACGAAGGAGAAATTCGTGTCATCGTGGCCCGGGATTTTCAACGGAAAGGGCTGGGTATGATTTTAATGAGGGAACTTTATTCCCAGGCACTCAACCATAAGCTCGAACACTTAATCGCCAAGATGATGACCCCGCAGGCCGGGTTTCAAAATATATTGAAAAAATTCGGGTTCAAAGAGGGGCACATACTCCCCAAGTATTTACTGGATCAAGATAAACATAAACAGGATATGTTGATCATGACCTGTGATATGAAGGATTTCTGGCGGGAATTGGAAGGTGTGTACAAGCAGTCCGACTGGCAGCGCTGCCGGTAAGAAGCAACATCGAGTTCATGTTTGCTCGTACTTTTAATCCTGCCGGTTTGCCTGTGCAGCGAAAATATAGGCGAAAATCTAAAACCCGCATTCGATTACATCCGCCCCATGGATGTTTACAAATATTGTTAGACAATATCTTTCGAGAAGTTTGCCGGCCGGCTGACCGGTGACGAGGGGGAGGTATTTTAAGGAGGTATAATTTAAATGTTAAAAGCGCGAAAAATATTCGGGATTTTGTCGGGAGTTTTGTCCTTTACGATATGCCTGGTCGCGGGAATCTGGATTCTGCAAAAAACAGGATTTGATATGAAAGACGATGCCGTTTCGACCGGTATCGGCCTGTACTTTATCGGTAAAGCTTTTTTTGTCGGGCCCATGCTTATCATTACGACATTAAGCAAGAAAGAATAGTTGTTACTCCTTCGTAAAAAAGTGTAAGTTAACCGGAAGCCCTTAGCGAACGTTGCCGGCGGAGACATTTATTTAACGGAAATTCCGGCTAAAATCTTGCAATTTTCAAAAAAATGTATTAGGCTTTCATTATTATGATGACCTGGATAGAAAATATCGGTGAGTGGATGAGCCGTAACCCGGCCATTGAACAATTGATTAATATTCTCCTGGTTATTTTATTTAGTTACATTGCTTATGTGATAACCCGGAAGATCATCCTGAAATTATTGGGACTATTGGCCGAAAAAACGCAGAACAAATATGACGATATCATTCTAATTAAAAAAGTAACGAAAAAAGGCGCCTTTATCCCCTCTTTGTTGATAATCAACTTTTTTTCCTACCTGGTCCCCCCGGTCGCGGTTTTGATTCAACGGATTGCCATTGCCCTGATTTTCATCATCGTCCTGACAACCATCTCTGCGTTTTTACATGCAGTAAACAAGATTTATACGAAAAACAAACAGTTTGAAGGAAGATCCATAAAAGGTTATGTGCAAACCGTTGTTCTTATCATTTATATTATGGGCGGGTTGGTTTTAATCGGAATTTTTTCGGGGCAATCACCCTTAGTGCTGTTTAGTGGAATCGGCGCTTTAATGGCGGTACTACTTTTAATCTTTCGCGACACCATACTCTCCTTTGTCGCCAGTATCCAGATTACTTCCAACGACTTAATGCGGCTTGGGGATTGGATAGAGGCCCCGGCATTTAAAGCGGACGGAGATGTGATCGATATTGCCCTACATACTATTAAAGTACAGAACTGGGATAAAACCATCACGGTTATTCCCACCCATAAACTGATCGATGCCTCCTTTAAAAATTGGCGCGGCATGAAAGACTGCGGCGGCAGAAGAATCAAACGGTCCATATTTATCGACCTGAGCAGCATCAGGTTCTGCGACGAGATAATGATTAAGAAATTTGAGAAAATCGAATTGTTAAAAGGCTACATAAAAAAGAAGACAGCAGAGATCGAGCAGTACAATAGGGAGAAAAGCATCGGCATGAGCAGTAAAGTCAATGGCAGGCGGTTAACCAACTTAGGCACCTTCCGGGCCTACATAAGCGCCTACCTGCGCAGCCATGAAAAGATCAAGCAGGACTTAACCTTCTTAATCAGGCAGCTTCAACCCGGGCCCACCGGGCTTCCCCTGGAGATTTATGTCTTTACCAATGACACGGTCTGGGCAAATTACGAAGCCATCCAGTCGGATATATTCGATCATCTCCTGGCCGTGGTCAAAGAATTTGATCTGAAGGTTTTTCAATACTCCACCGATCCCCCCGGCGTCACAACCGGGAATGGGCCGCGTGGTTAACCGCTTTCTTCAGACGATCTTCCTTGGAAGGAGAGGGTTGATGCGGGATACCATTTCGTAATTGATGGTGCCTGCCAAATCGGCCAGGTAATCCACCCCTATTTTTTCATCGCCTTCTTCGCCGATCAATAGTACCCGGTCACCCTCCCCCACATCTTTAATATGAGTAACCTCTGCCATAAACATGTTCATGCACACCCTGCCCCTGACCGGCGCTTTAACGCCCCGGATAATAATATTGGCAATATTGGAAAGTTTCCGGTCATAGCCGTCGTAATAACCCACCGGGATAACGGCAACCCGGGCATCGCTGAAAGTACGATAGGTCAACCCGTAACCGATATATTCCCCCTGTTTGCGGTGTTTCACCTGCGCTACTTTCGCGACCCAACTGAGAACCGGTTTTAAGGCAATGGGGTGTTTGTTTTTTTCGATATAGGAAATATAGGTCTCTCTTGAAGGCCAGAACCCGTAAGCCGAAATGCCGACTCGGACGATATCGAAATAGGTCTCCGGGAACAGTAATGTTGAGGCCGAGCAGGAGAAGTGTTTCAACAAGCGAGCGTTTATTTTGCTGTCGATTTGTGCGATCACATCGTTAAAAATCCGTAATTGGCCCCGGGCAAAGGTGTGATCCGTGGTATCCTCGATATTGGCAAAATGGGAATAGACGCCGGTAAAATCGATGTGTTCATAACCCGAACCGTTAAAAAGATCGACCAGTTCATCCGGTTTCATCCCCAACCTGGACGTCCCGGTCTCCACCTTAAAATGGCAGTGGGCATGGATTTGCAGTTTCCGTGCGATCTCGCTAACCACCTTAAGATGATCGATCGAAGGTATGATAATCTCGAACCGGTGAGTTATCATCTCTTTTAATTCTTCCCCGTCGGCCCAGCCGATGACCAGGATCTTTTTCTTCCTGTCTATTTTTCGGATGGTCAGGGCCTCATCCAACGAATCCACCGCGTAGTAATCGATAAAGGTGAGGTCTTTTGTTATGGTAATCACTTCTTTTAAACCGTGCCCGTAGGCGTGAGCCTTTACTACAAACATGATCTTCTTTTTCGTATGATCCCTGAATAGTTTCAAATTATGCACTAAGTTTGCCGCATTAATCTCAATATAGCTCTTCATTTTGACTCACCGTTTTAGAAAACATTCTACACTTTTTTTCACTAAATTTCCAGCCCGCTTCTATCTTAGCAAGATATCTGCCATCCGGCTCAAAACGTTCATTTTGCATCCATATTACTCATCGTGCAACATATGTACCCGTCTGCCGCTTTCGTGCAACGATTTTATCCCTCATTTTGCAACCTCCTTACTCACTGGCCCAGGATTTTTATGCCATAATAGAGACGAACCTCCGGCAGGGTAAAGGCCGCTGTAAATGAACCACCGGCCCAGCACTGCCCCAGGATCGACAACTTGATCAAGTACCGT
>JAGLQA010000219.1 GCA_023137075.1 Candidatus Aminicenantota bacterium | reverse complement strand
GCAAAAAAGCGGCATTCATTATGGTTCGAACCTGTATTCGGAATCAAAAAAATGACCCCCCCCCCCGACAATAAATCTATACAAACAAAAGGAGCAGAAAAATGGAAGAAAATTCCAGTAAAGTTCGAAGTTTGCTGACACCTTATCTTCAAGGTTATAATTTAAAAGATGATGAGGATATTTTTGCCCTTGGATTAATTAATTCACTCTTTGTCATGCAATTGGTATTGTATGTCGAAAAAGAATTTAATATTACCTGCCAGGGTGAAGACCTCGACATGGACAATTTTCGAACGGTTAATAGGATCAATGAATTTGTGACCCGTAAACAAATGGCGGTCGGGAGTTAATAAATGCCCGAATACACTATATCCTTAACCCCGCCGGTTCCACAAGCATACAGCGAGGAGATCGAAAAACGTATCTTTTTTATCTCTTCCGAGATCATTGATTTTAAGCTGAAAACCGGTGACGACCACATCCGCCATATCGAAGTGGCCACCCGGAATAAAGTAAATGAAGAGGAATTGGCTGAAAAAGTAAATTTTGTCATCAAAAACGATGTCCTGACGCAGAAGGTCTTTGCCCCCAAGGTTATCTGGCGCTCGGGAGCGAAGCGGCAGTATGGCGAGGACATTTTTAACCGGTTATTAGAACAGGGAATCGCTTTTGAAGCCGGGGAGGGGCAGGTCTCTTTCGGTGAACCCCTCATCAGCTTGATGGATATTTTTGACGGTAAAATAAAAGACCTGGTTAAATCCTTATTCAATGCCGCTGAGTACCGGTACCCAACCATAATTCCCACAAAGGTGGTGGACGGCTGCGGTTATTTCAGCTCTTTTCCTCATATGTTAATGATGGTGACCCGGTTTCACAGCGACCTGGATATTTATAAAGAATTCGCGGCCGAGTATAAAGAAAAAGGAATCGACGCCTCTCTGATCAAATTTTGCAAAAACACGGACTACTGCCTGCCCCCCACCATGTGCTATCATACCTACCATCAACTCAGTGGAAAAGAAATAGATAACCGGGTTATCACTGCCCGGGGTAAATCCTTCCGGTACGAATCTAAGTATCACCAATCCCTCGAAAGACTGTGGGATTTTACCATCCGGGAGATCGTATTTTTAGGAACAAAAGATTTTGTGCTGGATTGTCGCCGGAGATTGATGGATGCCACCTTTGCGCTTCTCGAAGATTTAAAATTAGAGGTTTACTGCGAAGTGGCGAATGACCCGTTCTTCTGCAGGCCCGATACTGCCGTTAAGATTTTTTCCCAGCGAATGATGGAGCTAAAATACGAACTCAGGATGAATACCAGCGCTGCCAGTACGATATCCGTCGGGTCTTTTAACTATCACGAACAATTTTTTGCCGAAAATTTTACACTAAAAAGTCCCGGTGAAGATGAGTTAATATTTACCGGCTGCGCCGGGTTTGGCCTTGAACGGTTAGTATACGCGTTTTTATGCCAATATGGTCTGGACAGGGAACATTGGCCCGAGACCATCAGAAAAGCCTTAAATTAATAGTTAATAATTCAGGAGGTAACTATAATGAAAAAGAAACAAACGTTAATTATCGGTTCGGTAGTATTTTTTTCCCTTCTGGCAATGATTATTCCCCCCCCGGTTTATGGGGAAAACGCCGGTGCAGCGCCTGTCATTAAACCCGTGAAGGTAGAAAAAAAACCAACCCTTGATGGAAAATTAGATGAAGCGGTATGGCAAACGAAGCCGATATCCGGTTACTTTCCGACCTTTTCCCCCATCTTTGGAGAAAAGCTGCCTTTTAAGACCGATGTATGGTTTGCCTATGATAACAAACATTTATACTTTGCCTTTAGATGTCACGATCCTGAACCGGGAAAGATCAAAACATCGATTACTGCGCGGGATACGATCAGAGAAGATGACAGGATCGGCGTTTCATTGGACGCGGTCGGTTCCAGGCAAACCTCTTATCATTTTTATGTGAATCCCAACGGTATACAAATGGATGCTTTAAATTCATCGATTTCCGGAGAGGACCTGTCACCTGATTTTGTCTGGTATAGCTCCGGTCGCCTGACTGAAACGGGGTATGAAGTTGAGATTCGGGTTCCGCTGAAAAGTATCGGTTTTTCCAGCGGTACCAAGGTGAAAATGGGAATTCTCTACTTTCGCCATATCAGTCGTACCGGCCAGGAAGGCTGCTGGCCCGAGATGAAGCCGGGTTGGACGGTATTCAATGCCCATGCCGCGGCCATGCTGGAAAACTTAAAAGCCCCCTTAAAATTAGAACTTCTTCCCAGTTTAACCTATGTCAGCAACCAGGACCGGCTCACCGACACGGATTGGGCACCCACGGAAAAGTCAACCGACTTCAGCTTAGGTGCAAAATACGGTATCTCTTCTTCAGTCACCATGGAAATGACCTACAATCCCGATTTCAGCCAGGTGGAAAGCGATGCACTGCAGATAGAAGTCAACCAGCGCTACCCACTTTTTTATACGGAGAAACGGCCTTTTTTCATGGAAGGCGCCGATCTCTTTAAATTTCACACCATAGCATTCGGCTATTTCCCCAGGGCTATCCATACCCGGCGAATCATAGATCCCCTTTGGGGAGCCAAACTGACCGGTTCGGTAAAAAAGTTTTCCTTTGGTGTGCTCAGTGCCGGTGATGAAAACCCGGGACAGGAGTGGGGCACCGATCCGGAGAATCCCAATTTAGGCAAAGATGCCTTTTTTTCGCTTGCCCGGGGAAAATACAATATCGGCAAGGATAACCATGTGGGATTTCTTTTTAGCGGCCGCAGCTTTGCGGAGGATTACAACTATGTAATGGGGCTGGATTTGACCTATCGCCTGATGAAACACGGTAGATTGAATGCCTCTTTTCTCAACAGCACTTCAAATAATCCCATTACCGGGGAAGACTCTATCAACGGTTCCAACTTCAATGCCACCTACCTGTACTATACAAAAAAAATCGGGTATGGCTGGGCGCACGAATACATCGGCTCAGACTTCCGGATGGATATAGCCTTTCTCAGGCGTACCGGTCTTAACCACGGCTGGCTCTGGCTCGGCCCCTATTTTTACCCAAAGAATATCTCCTGGTTAAAGTGTATCAGCCCGGGAATTATTTACCATTATCTCAAGGATTCCGACACCGGCTTATACGATGACGACCTTCACCTTGGCCTCCAGTTTTACTTTAAAGGCGGCGGTTACTTAGAAACGAAAGTAAGATTAATCAGGGAAGGATGGCTGGCCCAGACTTACAATCAAACCCAATACAACTTTACCGGATCTGTTAAGGTAACCAAATGGCTGAGCTTAGCGGCAATAGTATATTGCGGCGATTACATCAACTATTACGCCGCACCCGCTTATGTTGGTACCGGGGTGAATGCCATCGCCGAAATAATTTTGCAGCCCAATAAAAACTTAAACCAGGTTTTCAGCATGTCCCGCTACACATTGTCCTTGAATGGAGATTATGCATTTAAACAAAATCTCTATTATTCGAAAACGACCTATCAATTTAATAAATATTTTTTCTTGCGCGGCATCCTTCAATACGACACCTATCAGAAACGCTTGTTAACTGATGTATTGGCCTCCTTTACCCTGATTCCGGGTACGGTTCTACATGTCGGTTACGGTGGACTGAGCGAAAAGCGCCGCTGGTTAAACGATCAATGGCAGTATTACGAGGGACCGCTGGTAAAAATCCGCCGGGGATTTTTCCTTAAATTAAGCTATCTCTGGAGGTTGTAATATTTGATTATAAAAATGTTTTAGCGTACCGGTTAGCCGAAATAAGATATCAACCTTGAAAATGAAATTGTAGACGAATTTCCCCCGGGTGAACCCGGCCTATAGAACGTGATTTCGGACAAATACTAACCAGGCGGTTACAGGTATATATTTATAAAAAAAAGCAATATGGATATTACGTATCTTTTAACTGAATTACGCCGTTTGGGCGTTTCGCTTTCCGTAGAAAACGAGAATCTACGCTTGAAAGCGCCGAAGGGCTCGCTAACAGCAAAGCTTCGTGCCGAATTGTCCGAACGGAAACCGGAGCTTATTGCCTTTCTACGCAAAGCCGAGGCTGCCACCCGGCAGCGCCCACCCGCATTACAGCCTTTCCCACGGCAAGAGCGAATGCCGCTTTCCTTTTCCCAGCAGCGGTTATGGTTCTTAGATCAGTGGGAACCGGGGAACCCCGGGCTGAATATTCCGGGCGCGCTGTCGATAACCGGCCCCTTAGATGTATCTATTTTAGAAAAATCTCTGCGCCTGGTTGTACATCGTCACGAATCCCTGCGCACCACCTTCGGGTCCGGCGATGGTAAACCCTTTCAAACCATCAAACCAACCGTTCCGGTTTTGCTGCCGTTAGTGGATATCGCGGCTCTAACCCCCAACGATCGCGAAATCCATTTACGAAAATTGCTCACCGAGCAAGTACACCTTCGTTTTGACTTGAACAGCGGTCCTCTTTTCCACTTTCTCTTAATAAAACGGGGCAAGAATGAGTATATTTTCCTATTCATTTTTCATCACATCATCTCCGACGGCTGGTCTATCGGGTTGTTTACCGAAGAACTAACCACCCTTTACAGGGCTTTTTCCGGCAATAAACTATCACCGCTGCCGGAATTACCGGTTCAATATATCGACTTTGCGCTGTGGCAGCGGGATTGGCTGACCGGGGAGGTAGTGGAGCGGCAGTTATCCTACTGGAAAGAACAATTGGGTGAAAATCTCCCGGACCTGGAATTTCCCACGGATTTCCCGCGGCCGGCGAAACAATCGGGATGCGGTGAATGTCATTCCATCCGGTTATCTCAAACCTTATCCGAAAGGTTGACGACTCTTGCCAATAAAGAACAATGTACCCTATTTATGGTTTTATTAACAGGCTTTTACATATTATTGTCCCGTTATTCCGGGCAAGAGGACATTGTTGTGGGATCGCCTGTTGCCGGCCGCAATTGGCGGGAAGTGGAGGGTATTTTCGGTTTCTTTTTGAATTCCCTGGCCCTGCGAACCGATCTTTCCGGGGACCCCGGTTTCATAGAATTGATGGACCGGGTAAAGACGGTAACTTTAGGAGCCTACAGCCACCAGGACATACCCTTTGAAAAGCTATTGGAAGAATTAGCTCCGGAGCGGGATTTGAGCCGCACTCCTATATTCCAGGTATTTTTTAACATGATCAACCTGCCGGGCGGCGAGATCGAATTACCCGGCTTAAAAATTGAAGATTTTCCCCTGCCCGTTATGGGAACGAAATTCGATTTTACTATTTACGCCTCCCAACAAGATAAAGGAATTTTATTCAACCTGGTTTACAGTACGGACCTGTTCACCCGGGAGCGAATGGTTGAGATGATGGAGCAATACCAACACCTATTAGCGCAAGCGGTTGAAAATCCACATACAGCCATATCTCAATTTTCGTTAATCACTCCCCGGTCCGCGACCATCCTCCCGGATATGAAACAATCC
>JAGLQA010000218.1 GCA_023137075.1 Candidatus Aminicenantota bacterium | reverse complement strand
CCGAAATTCACCAACGTGGTTTTCCGCGATCTATCACCCCGGTACATGCCGCTTAATTGCGGTACTGTGATGTGGGACTCATCGATGATGGTCAAAAAGTCCCCTTTAAAAAAGTCGAGTAGAGTGTAAGGCGGCTCACCTCTTTTTCTGTTCGTCAGGTAGAAAGAATAATTTTCAATCCCGGCACAATAACCGAACTGACCCAGCATTTCAAGATCAAAGAGGGTCCGTTCCTTGAGCCTCCCGCCATATTCATCTTCGCTGTGGCGGCGAAAATAGGCAACCCTCTGCTTAAGTTCCTCCTCAATCAGGGGCAAAATACGCTGTACTCTATCTTTCTTTAAATGAAAATAACTCACCGGGTAAATACTGACAGAATCGAGATTTTTTATCGGTGAGGCGGTCACGGGATCAAAAATTTCGATCATAATAATCCGGTCTTCTTCCAGGACAAAGCGTATGGGCTCTTCTTCGCTGGTGGGAAATATTTCGATAATATCCCCTCTAACCCGGAATTTCCCGCTCTCCATCAAATCCTCGGTCCTGGAATAGCCCAAAGAAACGAACTCCTTCAACATCGTCTCCCGGTCTAAGGTTGAAAATAAAGAGTAGGTTATCTTCTGGTTAAAAAAATCCTCGGGAGAACCGATGGAGTAAATGGATGAGACCGAAGCAATAATAATGGCCCGGTCCGCTTCTAACAGTCCCCGGGTGGCATCGATGCGCAGCCTCTCGATCTCTGCGTTTATGGAAACCTCTTTAGCAATATAGAGATTTCGCTGCGGCACATAGGCTTCGGGCTGGTAATAATCGTAATAACTGATAAAGTACCCCACCCTGCTCTCCGGGAAAAAGCCCTTAAATTCCTGGTACAATTGGGCGGCCAGGGTTTTGTTCGGTGAGAGTATCAGGCAGGACAAATCCAACCGTTCGATCAGGTTAGCCATGACAAAGGTTTTTCCCGAACCGGTAACCCCAAGCAGAACCTGTCTTTCTTTTTTATTCTTATAGTTATCGGCAACCCGGTCGACGACCCGCTGCTGTTCTTCGGTAATTTTATAGTTCGCTTTCAATTTGTACATCGCCACATTATACCAGAATAGTGGATATATAGTGTAGGGGAAACGAAAAGAATCTATTCACCCAGAAAGATATTTGATGAGTACATGTTTTTGTTTTATCGGGAGTTGAAAAAATCTCTGACCTGGAATATAATAATATTGTAATGAGCGCAATAAACAAAATTAATGATAAAATTTTCAAAGAAATCATCCGGAAACCTGACAAGGTGAGATTATGCAAACATTGGCCCAAAGACTGAGAAAAGAAGGTGAAAAAAAAGGTGCGAAAGCGGAAAAGATTAGAACAGCAAAAGAGTTGATTAAAAGAGGAATCGCTGCAGACATTATTGCAGAGGCAACAGCGCTGCCTTTGAAAGAGGTTGAAAAATTAGGTGAGAAATTGCACTAAATTCAAAACATTATCCATTTCGCCTTTTTAATGGTTGAAATTTTTTCTAATTACCTAAGGGGACGTCTATAGTATGGTTCATTTTTTGCTGACTTCAGAAACAAAATGCGGTTGTCTTAAAACCTGTAAGGGATGAAATTTCATATATGCATTCTGATTATTCTCGGACTATCTAATATAAACTTGACATCTACATTCATGTAATATATTATGATTTAGTAAACGATTTTATTCGTGGAAGAGTTTGTATGAGAACAGTAAATGCTAAAAAAACAAGAAATAAACTTGGAGAGACCCTCGATTCTCTTGAAAAAAACAAGCTTCTGCAAAAAATAAAAGACCTCCGTGCAAGTCCGGTAATAAAAAAGAAGAGTATCGATGTACTCCGTGAATTAAGAGGTTATGAAAAAAGGACATAATCGTATCAAAGATGAAGGGATTTCACATCTGCTAACAGATAAACTCCCGGAGAATTGGAAATATCGTACATTTGGCACAGATATTGCGGCGAAGTATTAAACACATCCCGCCCCTCCCCTGCGACCAGATGTCGTTGATCTGAAAGTTAATGAACCGGATTAATTCCCGGTAGCGACAAAAAGTGGTTTGACTATTACCTTTGTTTTCTCATCCGTACAGTCGGCTTCATACTTTTTTCTATTCTTTTCGTCGATGTTTTCCACGAAAAACACTAAAAATATCTCTGTTAGTTTCAATTGTTTGCCGTATTTAGAAGCTTGTTTTATCGCTTCTTTATAACTCCACTCATTGGTATAGGATTTCAATTCGATACCGTAAATCCTGCCGGCATATCTAATGATCAAGTCGACTTTACCGTTACCGGTAGGAAATTCGGGAAATACTCTCCCACCCCTATTTTTTAAAAATTCATTCAGGAAAGAATAAAAATTGAAATGATAAATCGCTTCATAAATGCGTAGATCCTTCCTGCGCGGCACATCTTGCATCAACCATTCCCTGTTTTTCCGTAAATAGGTCTCATAGAGTTTGACAAGATTTCCGATATTCAAAGTTGCATCTGTAATCGTATCCGCAAGACTTTCGAAGGGATCATACAATTGACCCATATTATAGAAGAGTTCATGGGAGAAGTAATTAAATAACCTCTTTTGCACGAAGGGGCTGGCAAACCTTACATAGTATTCGACTCTATTCTCTTTCTCCTGGTCGATGACCCCATTCAGGTACAAATAATTCAAAATACGATTGTCGTAGGTAAACTCTATTTTCCGGTCTGTTTTAAATAATTCCAGCACCATTTGTTTATAAGGTTCTTTATCGGCTTTGCTGATAATGTTTATAATATTATTGTTAGGCAGGACCTTGACTGCCGCGGCATAGGCATCCTCAAAATTTTCCAGTGTAATCGTTTTTTCTTTTTCTTTATTATAGGTCTCTGTCAAAAGTTCTCCCAACCAGCAGGTCAAACCGGGCTGCCCCCTGATCTCGTCATATATCTCAGCAATGACTTCCGGTTTTACTTCTTGACCGCTCTCCTTTTCATACCGGTTAAACATCTCTCTCACTTCATCATAATTCAGGTTCGGGACATGCAGGGAGCGCTGCACATTAAACGGCGAACCTCTCATGTTTTCGATACCGAGTACGCTGCGCACGCCCACTAAAGCCAGGCCGTGAAGTAAATTGGATTTATCCTTACTTTGTTTATCTTTCTCATTTGTCCTGCTGATAAAAATATCCCTGAATATACCGGCAAAGCTGCTGATAAAATCCTCTTCTAAAGCATCGAATTCATCTATGATTAAGATTACCGGTTTGCGGAAGTATTTTTTAGTGAACAAGGAGGGAACATCCCTAATTTCTTTTATAATAGGGAATTGTTTTCCGAATACCTCTTTCATTTTGTTAATAAATACTTCGAGGACTCCTTTTTCTTCCTTTTCATTTTTAGCTGCTTCAAGAGTAAATATTCCCACTTCATATTCTTTTTCTTGTTTGATTCTTTGCACCACTTCCTGCATCACCCAGGTCTTGCCGCACTGCCGGGGTGCCCAGACGGTGATGTAATGACCGCCCTCCCCTGGATTCTCTCCCATCAATCGAGAGTATGTATTATATATTAATTCTTTTCTCGGTGCATAATAGTGCAATTTTGTATTAATCGGCCCATAAGAAAAAAATCGTCTCATGCTCGGCTCCTTTTTTTTCAACAGCTTTTACTTCTCCATTTTATCAAAAGTATGGATACAAAGCAATAATGTCAAAAATTCCCCGGTGATTCTCGTTTTAGCCACGGATTCACATGGATTTACCCTTT
>JAGLQA010000217.1 GCA_023137075.1 Candidatus Aminicenantota bacterium | reverse complement strand
GGCAGGATGAAATTTCGCAAGGCGGAGGAATTCAACCGGGATAAGAATTACACAAAAGCCGTGGATTATTATATGGAAGCGGTAAGGTTGAAGCCCAAGGAAGCACGTTACCGCCTGAAGTTGATGGAAGCCATGATCGAAGCTTCCAATTTTTTTTACCGCCGGGCCATGGCCCATAAGAAAGAGAATAACCTGCAATTGGCGCTGCTTGAAATCAATAAATCCTTGGAGTACAATCCCTCGAATAATCTTTCCCGGGTAGAGAAAAAAGTGTTGATGAAGCTTCTCTCCGGCGACGACCCGAATAAAAATAATGAAAAGACCTGGATCGAGAAGATGAAAGAGAAAACTTCTCTTTCCAAAACCATACTTGCCAAAGCGGATGAAGATGAAATCAGCATAGGGTTTAAGAAGGAGATCGAGCTTGACAAGATATTCAAAACCCTTGCCGGAATCGCTGGTATTAATATTATTTTCGACCACGGTTTCAAGAAAAGTAAGTTAGCCATTACCTTAGATAATGTAACACTTTCCCAGGCATTGGAACGAATATGCCTGCTCAAGAGTCTTTTTTATAAGATCCTGGACAAAAGAACCATTATCATTATTCCCGACACGGCAGCCAAGCGTAAGATTTATGATGAGCAGATCATTAAGAACTATTATCTCTCCAATATCAAGGCAGCAGACTGCGTAAAATTGATCAGTCGCATCACGAAGATAAAAAACATCACCTCCGATGACATGCACAATACTATCACGGTGCGGGAAATCCCGGAGAAAGTGGCATTGGTTGAAAAATTGATCAGGTTTTATGATAAGCGCAAGGCCGAGGTATTGGTCAAAATAGATATCATGGAGGTGAATAAGGATAGGATAGCCGAATATGGGACAGAGTTCAGCCAGTACCAGGTAGGTCAATCACTTATCACAACAGGAGAAAGTGCAGGAATAAAAGGCAACCGTTTCTATTATCTCGATTCCTCGGATTTTAGTTTTACGATTCCCACTATTATCTACAAATTGCTTGAAACCGACAGCGATTCCAGGGTAATTGCGAGGCCCCAGGTAAGGGGAGAGGATGGTGAAAAGATCCATATAAAGCTTGGTGATAAGGTACCTTTCCCCAGGACCAGTTTTATTCCTTATAACACCGGTGGTCCGGAGCAGCAGCCTATCACCTCATATGATCTCCAGGACGTGGGTATTGAAATTTCAATTACTCCCCATGTGCACCATGATAGCGAGATTACCCTGGAGCTTGATTTTAAATTAACCTTTATCACCAGTCCAGGTACTTCGACCCTGCCGCCCACCATCGGCAATCGTTCGGTTAAGACCAGGATTCGTTTAAAAGACGGGGAGACCGGGATAATGGCGGGTTTGCTGCGGGATGCTGAAAGAAGATCGAAGAAAGGCATACCGTTCTTAAACCGGCTGCCGCTCTTAGGAGCGATCCTCTCCTCCAACCGCAAGCAGGTCAACCAGACTGATATCATACTCCGGGTCACGCCCTATATAATAAGGATGCCCGACATAGAGGAATCCGATCTCTCACCCATCGAATCGGGCACAGAGAGTAACATCAAGCTCAAGCGGGAAAGTTAATAAGGAGCAATAAATAAAATGTTGAAAGTAAAAATAGTGGTTCTGGCAACATTGATAATCTTGTGCTGCTATTGTAAAAAAGTCCCCTTTTATGCGTCGGAAGGAGCGGTGTTGATCCTGGCGACGGACCGGGCCTATTTAAATCCCGGTGGTGAGAGTGCCGTGATAACGGTATTGGGTTTTACCGGTGAGGGTGAAGCGCTGCACGACCACACCCTGGTGTTATTCAGCGCCACTTTGGGAACGCTGTCCCAATCGGAAGTCGAGTTGATCCAGGGGCGTGCAGTAGTGGAGTTTATCTCCGGAAGTAACAGCGGTGTAGCCCGGATTCAGGCGCGGTCCGGGAATATTGCGGCAGAACCCGATCCTTTGGAAATAACCATCGGCAGTGCGGCATTGGATAATCTTTCCATTTCGGCAAATCCTTCGAGTTTCGGTCCCGGAGGCGGTAGGTCGAGAATCCGTGTCTATGCCTTTGACGCGGTAGGGAACCTGCTGCCCTCTGTTCCTCTCACCTTAACAAGCACAACAGGTTATTTTGAAAAGGATGAAGGGATTTATCTAACCGACAGATCAGGAATGGTAGAAGATTATCTCAACATCACTGAAACGGCAACAATAACGGCAAAGTCGGGGATAGTGGTAGATCCCCAGGTAGGAGCAATAAGCGTCTCATTGGAAATTCCCGTTGAAAAGGAAGAAGAGAATAAACTTCCCACTGCTGATTTTACTTTCTCCCCCGCCTCCCCGGTAAGAGGTGAGAATGTTTATTTTAACGGTAGTTTGAGCACGGACAGTGACGGATATATTGTAAAGTGGGAGTGGGATTTTGGTGACGGAAAAACCGGCACAGGTGAAAAAGTCAATCACCGGTACAACTGGGACGGAACCGGCAGTCGAACATTCAACGTAGTATTAAAAGTTACAGACGATAGCGGCGGTATCGACTCGGTATACAAGGCCGTAACCCTTTCAGCCGTCTCAAGGAATTTAACAATTGTAAGAGGGGGAAGGGACAGGTAATTTATTATCCGGGGCGACTTTGTACGAGGAAGCGTAACCGCCGGAGGCAGCATACTGCTGCCGGTCAAAAAAGAGTGGCATAATTTTCTTAATTATGGTATTAATATCTTTTTGGGAGTAATAATATGACTACAAAAGCTGCAACCGCTTCACGGCGCGTATTTTTAAAACAATCATCCGCATTGTTGGTAATGGGATTACTCTGGGGGCCGGCCGTTGAACCTAACCCCGGCGGCAAAATGAAAAAAGGGAAACGGATCCAATTACCCGAAGCCGGCCCCATGATTCCGCCGGTTCCCGCCATTCTTTTAACCGTTAACGGCAAAACCGGCGGGCCGGATGAAATTTCAGTGGTCTGGACCTTCGTAGTTGAAGGTAAGCCGCCCCAAATTGGGATCAGTGTTCATAAACAGCAGGTCGCTAATGAGTTGATCAAGACGCATGGGGAATTTGTGCTTAATTTGCCTGTTGCCGATATGGTGATTGCCTTTGATAGAGTGGACATGAGTTCCAGTAGGGTAGGGGACAAATTCAAATTATCCGGGTTGACCCGTGGGAAAGCCATCAAGGTGAATGCGCCAACTGTTGAAGAGTCGCCTATCCAGGTGGAATGTAAGGTATTCAACACCATCGAAGTGCCGCCTGCGCGGACATTGTTTTTAGCCGAAGTGGTAGCCACCACCATTCATGTGGGCGTCTGTGATGATAAAGGACGATTGATGGTTGACAACGTTCCTTTTTTCGGGATGACCGCCGGAAGTGGTGAGTTTTACACCATGGGCAAGCGGGTGGGCAACATCGGCATGACCAAAAATCGAACCGACATCAAATACTAACAGCCCGCATAACCAGCCAGCCGCTTTTTGGTACAATATCACCGAAACCCAGGGACAAATAAAAGGAGCAGGATTATGAAATCGACATCCTTCCCTTCCCAAAATGGCTATTGACAAAATCCCGGTAATCCTTTAATCCTGGAAATTCCGGTTCAGACTTCAGGTAATCAAATTCCTTCTGCAAGAAAACAAGTAATGAATTGTTTTAGGATATGATAAAAGATCTTTGCACAAAAAAATATGATTATAAATCACTTTAAGGAGTAACTTTAATGAGAAAACTTTTAACCCTTTTATTCATGATGTTATTTTGTTTTTCCTTGTTCTCGCAATCAACGGCCTCGTCTGCCGAAGAAAGGCTGGAATCCTATGAAAAACACCTGCAGATGAAAAACAACTCGATATTTAAGAACCTTGAATGGAAAAATATTGGCCCATATTTTATGGGCGGCCGGATAACGGATATCGAAGCCTACGAAAATAATCACGATAAATTTCTAATCGCAGTGGGTTCGGGTGGCGTGTGGCTGACCGAGAACAATGCCACCACCTGGAGACCTATTTTCGATTTTGAATCCACCACCACTATCGGGGATATCGCCATATCACAGAAGAATGAAAACCTGATCTGGGTGGGAACCGGTGAAGCAAACTCCCTGCGCAGTTCCTATGCCGGGACCGGTATTTTCAAGAGTACCGACAGTGGTAAAACCTGGCAGTATATGGGACTGCCCGAGAGCCACCATATCGGCAGGGTAATCATTCACCCCAAAGATAATAATATTGTTTTTGCGGCCGTCTTAGGGCATCTCTATACCGACAATGTAGAGAGAGGCGTGTATAAAACCGCTGACGGAGGCAGTACCTGGAAAAAAATATTGTATGTTAATCCCAAAACCGGGGCGGTTGATTTAGCGATGCATCCCGAAAATCCCGACATTCTTTTTGCCGCTATGTGGGAAAAGGGAAGGAAAGCCTGGAACATGACCGAAGCAGGGGAGGGGAGTGCCGTTTATAAAACAATAGACGGCGGAAAAACCTGGGAAAAGGCGGTCAACGGCTTCCCCCAGGGCAAAGATGTGGGCCGGATCGGTATATCGATTTGTAAATCTAAGCCGAATGTGGTGTACGCCTTCTTAGATAACCAGGAAGCGAAACCGGAAAAAAAGAAGGTAAAAAATGGTAAGAGCGGCATCACGGTCGATATGTTGAGTGAGATGAGTTCCGAGGCATTTCTTAAAATCGACAGCAAAAAATTAGGGCTGTTTATGAAAGAGAGCAATGTACCTGAAAATTTTACCCCGGAAATGGTCAAACAGATGGTAAAAGCCGGTAGGGTCGATCCACCGACCATTGCCCGTATGATGTCCAATGCCAATCAACGCCTGTTTAATACCAACGTGAAAGGGGCGGAAGTTTATCGCAGCGATAATGGCGGCGAGCAGTGGGTCAAAACCCACAAGGACTTTATCGATTTAGTATATACCTACGGTTATTTTTTCGGACAGATCCGGGTAAATCCGGCTAACGAAAACACCCTTTACATCATGGGTGTTCCTACTTTGAAATCCGTTGACGGTGGTAAGACTTTCAAAGATATTTCTACCCAGGGGGGCACCTATGGCGAAAATGGGGTTCATGTCGATATGCATGCCCTGTGGATCGATCCCAAAAACCCGAAACGAATCCTTCTGGGAACGGATGGCGGATTGAATATATCCTATGATGAGGGAGACACCTGGCAGAAGATTAATAACCTGAGTATTGCCCAATGTTACACCATTCATTATGATAATGGAGATCCCTACAAAATCTACACCGGTCTCCAGGACAATGGCGTGAATGTGGGACCTCATAATTTCAAATTTGGAGACAGGGTAAATATCTGGAAGATGATCCTGGGCGGTGACGGCGCTTTTGTACAGCCGGAACCGGGCAACCCTGACGTAGTATACGCGGCATCGCAATTCGGCAGCATATCCCGCTTGAATTTAAAAAAGGGTGAGCATAAAAATATCCAGCCCCAATCGCCGGATAGCAAGTCGCCCTACCGGTTTAACTGGCTTTCCCCGTTCATGGTATCGAAACATAATCCCTTTACTCTTTACATGGGCGCCAACAAGATATTAAAAACCGTGGACCGGGGAGACAACTGGTTTGAAATTTCCGGGGACTTAACGGATAAAAAGAACACTCGCGGCGATGTGCCCTATGCGACGATTACAGCTATTGATGAGTCGAGTTTTTCACCGGAAATTCTCTATGCCGGCACTGACGACGGTAATGTGTGGGTCAAAAAAGAGATCGGCAGTTCCTGGGAAATTATCGGTAAGGGCCTGCCGAAAAAATGGGTGACCCGAATCGTGGCTTCAAAATACAAAAAAGAGAGGGTGTATATCACCCAGACCGGCTACCGGGAAGATGATTTTAAAACCTATGTTCATGTGTCTGAGGATTTCGGCAAAACCTGGAAATCACTCAAGGCCAACCTGCCTGAGGAGGCGCTCAATGTTATCCGGGAAGATCCGGATAATGAGAATATCTTATACTTGGGCAGCGACTTAGGCATATATATTACCTTGGACAGGGGCGAATTCTGGCATTCGCTGAAAAGCAACCTGCCTACCAACGCGGTTTACGATTTACGGGTTCATCCCCGGGAAAAGGAATTAATGATTGGTACTCACGGCCGGGGCGTCTACCTGCTTTCCGTAAAGAATATCGGGAAATTAAACGGAAAAATTATGAAGAAATCCCTGCATCTATTTGCCATCGACCCGGTTATCCTGATCAGAGGTCCCTATGCGAGACCACAGCAAAACGCACGAATTTTGTTTTACAGCAGCGGTAAGACAAAATTGCATGTGGAGATAAGGGATAGGGCCGGAAAGAAAATAATAAGTTTCGACATCGAAGCCGATACGGGTGTCAATGTATTCAACTGGGACTTAGTGGTTGACCAACAAAAGAAAAAAAAGATCGCGAAAGGTTTGTACACCGTGATCCTGAAATCGGGAAAATTTAAGGCAAGCGAAACTCTCGATATACGTTGAGATTACTGTTTTCTCTTTCTTTTTGTTTTACTGCCGATTGCCCGGTGTAGTACGGCGTTCATGTGTTCGATTTTATAGGGTTTGGATACGGCTCCCCAAAAACCATATTCTTCGTAGTTGGCAATTATCGGGTCAGTGGAATAACCGCTGGAAACAACAGCCTTAACCCCGGGATCGATTTTTTGTAATTCTTGCATGGTTTCCATTCCGCCCATTCCACCGGGCACCACTAAGTCCATTATAACCACATCGAAGGGTTCA
Source organism: Candidatus Aminicenantota bacterium (assembly GCA_023137075.1). Lineage (GTDB taxonomy): Bacteria > Acidobacteriota > Aminicenantia > UBA2199 > UBA2199 > JAGLQA01. The sequence continues at coordinate 2,434 of JAGLQA010000217.1, read as the reverse complement.
CTCGACTGCCGGGCTTCCCGGTACATTCTAATCGCCTCACTACCGTCTTTTGCTACTGCTACCGTGTAGCCGATCTCTTGCAGAATATCGCTGGTGGCGTCTAAAATGATCTCCTCGTCATCCATAAGCAGCACTTTTCCCTGACCGGCAGCCAGTAATTCTTCTTCCGGTTTCTTTTTTTTCACTCTTTTGCCTGAAACGGGTAAGTAAACATAAAAGGTGGTCCCGCTGCCCAATTCGGATTCCAGGGTAAGCAACCCGTTATGGTTCTTGATGATGGAATAAGATGTGGAAAGCCCTAAGCCACTCCCCTTCTGCTTCGTGGAGAAAAAGGGATCGAATACTTTGTTAAGAAACTCCCGGGGAATTCCGACTCCCTGGTCCTCAACCCTGATCTTGATATGTTTTCCATCCTTGAGGGGCAGCCCGTGATCTTCATTCAGGGAAATATTCTCAGCCCCGATGCGAATGGTGCCGCCCCCGGGCATGGCCTGGACGGCATTCATGACCAGGTTTTGAATGACCTGGCTGATTTGTCCTTTATCGATTTCCACATCCCGGAGATTATCCGGTATATCGAATTCGCATTTAACATTGGAACCGCTCAGGGTGAATTCCGCCGTATCCCTGAGTAGATAGTCGATGGATGCCTGGCTCCGGATGGGGGCGCCTCCACTGGAAAAAGTCAGCAATTGCCGGGTCAGGTCCTTGGCCCGGGAGATGGCCTTTTCCGCCTCATTCAACCGGGCCAGGGGTTTATCGTCGTTTTTGACATAGATTCTGGACAGGCTGATGTTCACCAGGATCGAGGTTAAAATATTGTTAAAATCATGGGCAATGCCGCCGGCCAGAAGACCAAGGGATTCCAACTTCTCGGCTTTCTGGAGTTCTTTGTCTACTTTTTTTTGTTCCGTGATATCGCGGGCCGCGTGAACCGCGCCGATTAATTTCCCCCGGCCGTCGTATAGAGGCGATGCCGTAATCAGTAAATCGCAATCCAGGTTCTCTTCATGAATTTCAACCATGTGTTTCTGCCCGTTTTTCAACATCCGGGCATGGGGACAGAATTGCGGAGGTTGGTTGGTGTCGTGAAAGACTTTGTAGCAGGGCATGCCTATCAGCTTATCCTTGGGAATCCCCAATCTATCTGCCGCCGCTTTATTGGCGCGCAGGATCGTGTACTTTTTATCTAAGATCGTTATCAACTCCGGTACGCTGTCAAAGGTTCGTTCCCATTCTTCCCTGGCGCGAATGATCTCTTCGGACCACTTTTTGCGTTCGCTGATGTTTTCCAGAATACCGTCATGGGAGATTATATTCCCCTCTTTGTCTGCCACACCTTTTATATTGAAGGAACCCCAGAAAAGCGAGCCGTCTTTGAGCTTCAACTGCACTTCGAACCCGGCAACAACTTCTTTGTCCTGCAAGATATTCATCAGCTCTTTTCTTTTGCGGGAGTGCCGGTAGAAATCACCGGCCGGGAAAGCTAAAAACTTTTCCTCGGAATCGAAGCCGAACATGCGCACCATAGCCGGGTTCGCGGAAATAATTTTCCCGTCCGGAGTGGAGCGAAAAATACCGACCGGGATGTTCATCTGCAGGGTGCGATACCGTTCCTCACTTTCCCGCAGCGCTTCTTCAACCTGTAAACGTGAAATGAAACCGCCGATCTGGAGTGCCAGGGTTTCCAGGGCGTTTCGACCGATAATAGGAATTTTGTCCAATAAGTGGGAAGCAATGTTCAAACAGGCGATAACCCTGCCCTCATAAAGCACCGGGACAATCGCTATAAAAAGCAAGCCTTCCTTTTCGCGGACCTGATCTTTTGCCCCGGGCAGTACATTAGCATATTCGCGGTAAACCGGTTTCCCTTGAATAACCAGACGGGTATTCGGCGATTCGGAACTGAAAAAAGAGGCAGCCTCGATAAATTCGCCTGACAGGCCCTGATGGCAGACAAGGTTTAAATTCCCGTTTTTTTCGTCTACCAGGTAAATACCTCCGGAATCCATGCCCGACACTTCAATAGCAGCGTTCACACAAATCGACAGTGCGTCGTTGATATCTTCCGTGGTACTGAGCGCCTGTGCCAATTCAAGCTGTTGACGGGTTAAATCTTCTACCTGCTTGCGCGCGGTAACATCTTCATGCATCATAACCACAAGGCTGACGTTTCCTTCGGCATCTTTCGCCGGGTAGAGGTAGCTTCTGATCCAGGTCAACCCTCTTCCCGAACCGGTAGACGTGTCTGCTGTTTGCTGATCGTATTTTACCGGGGGTATTTCCATAAATTCCCCGGCAAAGGCTTTTTCAATGTAGGGCATGATGCCTTTTGCTTTCAATTGCTCATCTTTAAAAATGTTATAATTGGCAAAAATATATTCCAGGTCATCGGGGGAGTATCCCCAAAGTTCCGCGGCCGCCTGGTTGACCA
>JAGLQA010000216.1 GCA_023137075.1 Candidatus Aminicenantota bacterium | reverse complement strand
GCAGGTAATGGATAGTGAAAGTGCAGCAGGGAAAAGCTGGCGCTTTAAATACAATGAAAATGAGCAACTGGATGAGGTTATCAGACCAGACAACCGGAAGGTAGAGTATCAATATGATAAGAGTGGGAAACTTAAATCTAAAAAAATCGGAAAAAAACAGGAACAGTTCGAATACAATTACGCCGGCGACCTGACCCGGATAAGTGATGATACCGGGATAACCCAAATAAAGCGCGACGTTTCGGGAAGATTGAAAAAAATGGTATATCCCCGGGGGGAGGAATTACTCTATAAGTATAATGAAAACGGCGAAATTATGAGAGTTTCCTGGGGAAACAATCATTTCTTGAAGTTTTACCGGGATTTGTTGGGAAACACGATTCGGATGGAGACTCCCGCAGGTCTTTTCAAAATGTCCTATGATTATAATAAACGGGTGAGACAAAGGATATATCCTAATGGGGCTTTTAGTGAGTTCCAATACAACCGCGAGGGTCGGCCGGTACGCATCCGGCACGCCTTGCCCAATGGACACCTGGTTTATGAATTCAGTTATTCCTATGATGATGGAGGCCTTCTGAAAATTGCTAAAGAGGGGAGCAGCAAAGGTGAATTAACCATTCACTATACCTATGATGAATATGAGCAGTTGATAAAAGCGGAATATTCCGATGGTAGGGTCTACTCCTACCAATACGATTCCTTCGGCAATCGCGTAAAATATTCAAGCCCGGCCGGAACATTTTCCGCAACTTACGATACTCATGACCGGCTGCAAACCTGGCAGGATACACCGGTGCGGCATGATGCCGTGGGTAATGTCACTGCCTTTGGCGAATCAACATATATATACGATGTGGATGACGCCTTAATAAACGATGGCAGCCAAAACTACCAATACAATGCTTTCGGTTGGCGGGTGAGTGCTTCCGGGAAAGGGGGAACCACCGATTATATCCATTTTATCGATGACCTGCCCTATGTGCTGGTAGAAAAGGGAAAAACAAATAAACGTTACCTGTGGAACGAGGGACAATGCCTGGGCCAGATCGAAGGTAATAGAAATATCCTATATTTTTTTGAAGATCATTTAGGCAGCATCCGCTGTGCCGTAGATAATTCAGGAAACCTCGTGGGGTATGCCGAATATTCGCCTTTCGGAATTCCCATAGAACGTATACCGGGCGTTCGCTTCGGCTATGCCGGAGAAGAGCAGGACGAAACAGGCAAAGTATATTTACGTGCCCGGTACTATGAACCGGAAATAGGCCGGTTTTTAATTAAGGACCGGGTAGGCATCCAATTGCTCGATTCCATAAAACAGAACCGCTATGCCTATGCTGCCAACTCTCCGGTGAATTACACCGATTCGAATGGCGCTTATCCTAATTGGAACCGGAATTATTGGAACAATTGGACGTCCGGAAGATATTTAGGTTCCGGATTTGGAACAGATGCAGCCAAATACTGGGCAAATCGCTATGTGCAAACAAATAACCCGATGTATGCTATTCCCGGAGTAGTCGCTTCGCTTTGGACTGAGGATACATTCTGGAAGACTGGTTTGACATTAGCCGGTGGATGGACTGCTTCAGCGATTCTACCTTCAGTTTCCTCAAAGCTTGTAGCAACAGGTGTCTTGTTGGGATCACGTGGAGAACCCTTTTATCTTCCCATTGTTGGGAAATTAGTGCATTATGGTATCGGACGTTTTGGCCCTCATATCGGGATTGGTGCCCGTAAAGCATTTCTGCATCTCTATTCAACGCACATAAACATAGGTGGAGCACGAGGGATAAATTTTCCAGGTCATATGCTGCCAGGAATTGTTGACGAAGTTCGTGGCGTATTTCAAAACCTCATAAATTTAGGAGATAGAGAAAGAAGTCCTGAAAATGAGTTGTCAATCTTACCTGATGATAAACCATATGATGACCTTCGTAATCGAATACCTCCGCCTTTTCCTCCTGGTGGTGGCGGGGGGGGTGGTGGAATGATCGCCACTCCCAACGTGGGTGGTGTCTACTTAGATAAGGCTGCGGAAGTTATCGGCGACCTCTCAAGTATAGAAGGCGTGGCATTCGATCCGGTTAGCAACCGGGTAATCCTGGTAGGAGAGGATAATGAGAAAAAAGAACTCCCCTCTATTCGCCTCGATGACCTGGCAGCAGCTTTCAGGACGGTATTCGGCGATTACACTACAGAACCGGGTGTGACGATCGATCCGAATCCGAAGAATCCCCGGGCAAAACAGATGATCGTCCGTTTCTTCGGCGGGATGGAGAATACCCACTTCGGACATGTGCTTTTTGAAGCGGACCGTTTTATGAAATCTCTCAGTCTGGGAACGGACAATATTAGCGGAAAGAAGGTGAAAGCCGATGTGAAGGATTATTACAACATGCTGGACTTAGCGTTTTCAAACCTGGGTGGTAGATATAATAAAGATCTCTGGTCGCGGTTCTGGTTGGTGCCGGAGCAGGTGATTGTCCGGGTTTCGGAGGATAAAAAATCGATCACATTTCCCGATACGCGCATCAGGATAAAAACAGAAACCATGCGCTGGCAAAAGGGGAAATTAGTGCCGGCAAAAGGAGAGAAAGATGAAACAGCGGAGTATTTTGCCGCTCATTTCACTAAATATTATGATGAATACGCAAAAGAATTTCCCGTTTACCGGGAGCTGAAAAATCTTACCAACTTAGTGGCATTGGCCAAATGGCTCAAAGAAGCAGGAGTGAATGCCGATTTTGCCTGGTTGAAAAAGTATGATAAACCGGGTAAAACCCCTGACAAAACCCCATCCCTGACTGTGCGGGACAGCCGTCAATTTGGGGGCAAGATTGAAAATGTATCTATCTTCGGCGGTACAGACCTGAATGTTAAAAACCGTTATGTAAAGGACGATGGTACAGCGGCAGAATATGCAAAAAAAGCGCTGCAAACAGTTGCATCTCTACCGGGGACAGCAAGCGGCAGGTTTATTGGGAAAAAGAATAAAATAAAAAAGGTTGTTGCTCTGCCTACCTGGCAAACCCGGTCCGGAGGTGCAAAGATGATCAGGGAAGAAGAACTTGAATTGGTCGCCCGCTCATACTGTTCATTTCATAACGATACCGGTCCATTCGGTCATTCCTGGATTATCGATCTCCCGGAATTGGAGATTCGCCAGCCTTACCGGGGTAAGAAAGAATATACCGGCGTGGGTAAAACGAAGGTGCTGGTGCGGCATTTTTCACTGAAAAGACCTTTTGGCTTGCTGGATGTGAATTTCAAGAAACATACAGTGGATCAGCAGTATGGAACCATCGCTTTTTTACCTGAAAAACGCATGGGCATCCGCGCCCTTTACCCAGATGATAAGAAAGGGGAATTCCGGATCGAATATGAAAACGGTAGTTTCGCACTGTTCGATTCCTGGGGAAAAATTAAACGCGAAGCAATAACAGAATCGAATTACCGGGAATATTTTTATGATGCGCTATCCAGGTTGGGAAAGGTGGAATTAATTCGGCAAGGAAAAGTTGTTAATCGTTTGTTATTATTCTATGATAAGCAGGGACATATCTCATTGGCGGAGACCTTTTCAAGTAAAATCAGGTATATTTACGATACGAAGGGTAACCTGGTAAAAGTAGAGGCAAAAGAAAAGGTCATTGAATATGTGTATGAAAATCGCCATCTTTTAACCGGGATACGAATCAACGGGGAAGCGAAAGCAGAATTTGCCTATGATGATATCGGGCGACTTTTAACAGAGACAGATAAGGCCGGAAATCCGGTAAAAAAAGAAATTAAAAATCTTGCCGGTAAAGTTGAAATTACCGAGAGTATTGGAAATCAAAAGAGCAAATGGATATATGATGCCGGGGGGAGACTGTTGGAAGCCCTTGCCCCTTCGGGCGATAAGGTCAAAATCGCTTACTATGAGATGGGTTCGCCAGAGGTTATGGAGTATACCCACCAGTCCGGCCATAAAGAAAGGGTTGAATATTCCCCTGATAACAGGCAAATGAAATATACCGGCCCGGATGGAGAAGTTCGGGCGTTTTTATTTGATGAATTGGGCAGGTTGACACAGGTCCAGGATGAAAAGAGTGCCTTATTAACCAGGAAGTACGGGAAAACCGACAGGGGATGGTTAGAAGAGACTCAAACACCGGGAAAAACCATCCGGAACTTTTTAAATAGTAACGACAAATCCGTTGAAACTCTTTTGACATCAAATATACCGGGCGGCGGGCAGATTCAAGTAAAGAACAATTATCATACAGACGGCACGATTCGTCAAAAAAAAATCAGTGGTCTGGTCAATGAGATTCTTAAATATGAGAACGGCAGACTAAAAGGAATTCATTCAGGCGGGGCAGACACACATTTCCAGTACGACTCCGAAGGACGCCTGGAAAGTATGAATGCTAAGGATTTTAGAGTTTCTTATGAATATGGGGACAAGGATACGATAAAAGCCATAAAAGTAAACAAAGGCAGCCGGGAAGGAAATTATTTGTTTAGCAGCGGTCGCCTTACCGGCCGCAGGAGTATCTCCGGTAGAGATGATGTGTTCCGTTATGATAAAGAAGGGCGACTCGAGTCCATAAAAAAAGGAAAAGATGAGGGCTGGCAAATTGAGCATAAAGGAAATAGGATGATCATGCTAAGAAATGGAAAAAGATATTTAGAAGCTGTTTATGATAATAAAGGAAGGGTAGTCGAAGTTTTAGAATAAACAAATTAATTAAAATTTTGGGAAGGGTATAAAATGAAAAAATCATACCAATTTTATCTTTTTTAATTGTAGCAGCGGCATTATTTACTAATGCCTGTGGCTCAAACTCAAAAGAGAAAAAATCGCCGTCAGATGTTGTGAAGGCAGCATATACGGCTGCAAATGAGGGCAGGTATTCAGAGGCGGAAAAATATCTTCACTCGGAAGCATTAAATTATATAAAGACAGGATGGGGTGTTCTTTGGCTTAAGAGATTATGGGATAAAATGTCGAAAAATGGCAATATAGAGAAAATTGAGATTATAAAGGAAAAAATTCGCGGAGAAGGAGCAAGCGTTGATTTCAAAAAACATTTTAAAGATGGTGAAACGAAGAATATTAGTGTCCCGCTTTTCAAAGAGGACGGGTTTTGGAAAATTGCCTATGGATCACAAACGCTTTATAATATTGTTCAGCCCCTTTTTTATAAAATTGGAGTTACGAAGGAACTGTAAGGGCTTGCGTGGTTTAAATAGATCAATGCTTAAAATCTTTTTAATTGATATCAATTTTGAGGAGGTTTAGAAATGAAGATATTTAAATTATTAAGAATTATTATGGTTTTGAGTTTTTTTCTGCTCACTCTAAGTTGCGGCATTTCCATAGAAAAAAACGACACCCCAGAACAGTTTGGAGAATTGATATTTAATACCCTCAAGTCAAATGATATTGAAAAATTTTCGAATTATATTCCTACACAGGAAGATTTCAAAAAATTACTGGTTCAATCATCCTATGACGAAGAAACAAAAAAAAAGTCATTAGCAGGTTGTTCCGAAATAATAAAAAAGATGAATGAAGAGTTGATTGAAGATTTTACTAGTGTTAGAAGAGAAGCAGAAAAGGCTGGTATAGATTGGAGTAAGACGAAATTTGTACGTGTTGAATATGAAGTTGAAAAAAAAGATGATATAGAAATCGTTGATATCTATATTATTTTTACATATATTGGACTTTCGTATAAAATCAAATTGGATGATTGTGTAAAAAGCCATCGGGGTTGGTTGCCGAATGGTTATATAAGTTGGGAAGGATAATTTTGACCGTGTACCGGTTTTAGGATATTGATGAAACATTTTATAAAATAAAAAAGTTATAGGAGTAAAAATGAAATTAAGAAAAAATTCGTTTTTAACAATTTATCTTCTGGTAGTATTTAGTGTGCACATCCTGGGTTTTGGATTCCCTCAAGAAAAGGGTTCAACTGAGAGCCAGCCACGTAAATTAAGTAAGAAGGAAAAAAAGTTTTGTAAGACAGCAAAGATGTTAATTGATAAGGAAAAGTTTAACGATGTGATAGAATTGTCGGATAAGGAAATAGGAGATGATCCCAAAAATGCCATATATTATCAAACTAAAGGATTGGCCTATGTCTTGAAATACCTTGATTCCGGCGTGAATCTTCCTTGGATAGGCAAGTGTTTTGGGTGTAAATCCTGTACAAAAAATGCTGTTAATGCATTCCGTGCTGCTAAAAAACTCGACCCGAAAAATGAAGATAAAGCTATTGCTTCTATCGTATTGGCTCATGTTGTGAAGAAAGATCTTATAGAAGCCAAAAAGGTATTTGAACCTGCTATGAAAAAACACAAAGACAGCCTTTTATTAAATTATGTTGGGATAGAATATTATAAGGAGATTGGGGATGAACCGAGTAGCCGGATATGTAAAAATTTCGTCTCAAAGCATAATCCGGAATACGACGGGAAACCGGTTTTTGCTGGATTAACATTGTTGACAATCGCTACTATAGCGAAGATATTAGCTGCAGCTATCATTGTGGGTTATTTTGCCGGGTATACGACCAGGGTGATGCAACGGAATTAATCCTGTTTTATTATATATTCCCGAATTAAAAATCATTGCTTTTATTTTAAGCACACCGTTTTCATCGCTATTATATGTGAAATTAAGTATCAAGGAGATTTTATGAGAAAATTATGTGCATATATCGTTTTTTTTATGTTGTTGCCTGGTCTATGGGGAGAAGAAAATCAGGAATCTTCTGATGTCAATTCTATGGAACCGCCAGTTTTATCTGTCGTCTCAGGACCGCTAAAAGCTAGGTCAGCAGCTTATGGTACAGGTATCATTGTAGATAAAGACAATGGCTTGATTTTAACGGCCCGTCATGGTGTTTATAAAGGCGATCTATTAAACTATAAAAATGAAAAACTCTTTAAAAAAATCAAACTTGTTGATAAAAATAATAATAGGATGGAGGGATATATCGTTCACTTATCACTAAATCACGATTTAGCCCTGATCAAGGTCGAACGTCGATTCACGTCTCAAGCGACTTTTATACCTTCAAATTTTTTAAAGATTAGAGATGAGGTGGAGTTCGAAGGCTTTGCCAATGGAGAATATGGCGTATATTGGGGAAGAATTGCCAATACGAAAAAGGAATATTTAAACCTCGATATGACTGTTGGTGAAGGTATGAGTGGAGGCCCTATCATTGTTTTAAATCAAAGTGTTGTCGGAGTTGTGCTATTAAAACAAAAAATCGGTGGGACTGCTTTAAGATCAGAGATTATCATAAAATATCTCTCTACAGCACTGCCCCAGGCCAGGAAGGTTCGAAAAAAAAATATTTCCCTTTGTTTAAAAAAAGTAGAATTGAATGATCCGAATAGGACCTTTATTTTAAAGAATAAAGATGCAAAGTTTTATTTTCAGCTATATGTGAATGGGAAGGAAATTTTTAAATCGACAAAGGGGATTGTCACCGGGAGTCAAATCCAATGGGACAATTCTGTTGACAACAAATTTAAAACTACTTTACTACCGGGCGATAAGATAAAATTGGAAATCTATGAAGCTGGAGCAGTTGCTTTTGCCAGGAGAAAAAACTCGTGGCCTGGGAAGACAATCCATATAAAGAAAAGCTATGAAGAATTACCACAAAAAGGCTTACCCGATTTATATCTAAAAATTGTTATAGAAAATAATGCTATCTTTTTCGAAAGTTTTGAATAAATATTGTGCCTTTGAAGGAGTTTTAAAATGAAAAGAAAAAATTCGGAAGACTCAGGTCTTGAGAAATTCACAAAATTTACTACAATTGTTGCGAACATAATGGTCATTGTTATCGTTGGGATCGGAATTTCCCAATATTTCCAGGCAAAAAACCTCGAGAAAAAACGGGTGGCTGTGGATGTTGTGTATAGAGACATAGAGTTTCTTAAAGCCTTTGCCAGGTTGAAGACATCGGCAAAATCCATCGGTGAAGCAAATCTTGAGGAAATCTTGGTGAGCGTTTATGGGGCAGGAGATAATGACAACAATAAAAAACTAATGACTTACGATATTAATTATATTCTGAATACATATAAATATATCTGGATACTATATGATAACAATCTTGCTGACCGAAATACCCTTGAGCAAGGTGTTTGTCCTGAGGCAAAGATTTTTCTGGATATTTTTGATAAGTTGAAAAGGCATCTTAAAACACGCTGGGATATTGTTTGCATTCAAAGGTTGGCCAAGATTTGTAAGTGTCGAATAAAAAGTTCATGAGAGATTCAAAAAAAAATTATATACAGTCAGAGGAGGATATTTAATATGAAAAAAATTTCTTTATTTTCAATGTTTTTATTATTTTTGGTTCAGGTGTTAATTACTTTTTGCAGTGACCCAAAGACAACCGTGGACACAATCGTTGCAAATGGTTCATTGAGTACTTCATCTAAAACAACGATTGGTGGCTGGCAGATATCCCTTAAGACCGGGGAAACTATAACGGGTAACGATGATAAGGATGTTGTTCCGCTTCTAGAGAAAATAAAAGTGGAACCGATAGGTAAGATACCCTCAAAGGAGCAAATAAGAAAACTTGCCGGAGAAATAGGTCTGTTAAATGTTCCAATAGTTAATCCGAAATTGAAATTCGAAGAGGGGGATATATCTTTCTGGTATGAAGAGAAATTGAGTATGGATAGATTGTATCTCGAATTTAGTGCCAGGAAAATAGTTCTTGATATAGCAGATAGGAAGAATATTAAAATTATTCCCGCTGAACAGGGAGAGTTGTCTGCTTTAGCAGGTCAAGTTATGGTAAAATCATGCGCATTTAAAGAGTACCGGGAAAAAATCAGGGCAGAAAGGCGAAGAGCAAAAACGGAACAAACGTCCAACACATCACAAAAATCAAGAATCGTTATCACTATAAATATGGATGGTTATATTGTCCCGGTAAGTTCGGAAGATGTCAATCGTGCAAAGAATTTAATGAGAAACTCACCTATAAAGAAGGGTAGATTGAGTTCAGGTAATGTGAAAAAACTTGCCAAATATTATGGTTTATTAGAAGAAACAGCTACTAATCCGCAGCTATCATTTCTTGGAGGCGATATTGCATATTGGGCTAAACATGGGGAAAATATGGAAAAGCTCAATAGAGAATTCGCTTCAAGGCTCGCTATGCTTGATGCTGCCGACAGGGCCGGTATTGTTATAGCCGATCAGGGAAAATTATCCTGGGCAGCAGAGCAATTAATCAAAAATAATATTCTTTAAGACTTTTCTCCCATGAATTTAGTTGAAGTTTGAGAAAATGTTTTGTTCTAAGCATTAGTTGATATAATAATGGGCTTTGCTGAGAAAAAAAGGCAGTACAAGTATTCTATTTAAAAATATGGGTCTATAAAATAATCTGTGTGTAAATGCGGTTCGCTTATTGGGGGTTCCGAAAGCAAATCCAATTAAGCCCCAATAAGCCAAAATGAATTTGAGTTCAAATTCACTTGCCTCAAGAGTAGCCTTAAAACGACTACCGTTAATGGTTTTCGTGTATTTCCATGTTGGTTTTACCCACAAATTTTCTTTAGGAGCTAAAAATATTAATAAGTTATTCCAAAAGGAGGAAAAAATGTCTGAAGAATGGAAAAAAATGGAAGCCTTTTTACAAGGGGCTTTTGATTTTGAAAAAATTCCCTCGGTCAAAAAAAGGGATTTGAAAGTAATAGACGTCTGGAATGCTACAGACTTGTGTCTCAATAACCAGAATAATATTTTTATTGGTGGTCGTGGCTCAGGCAAGAGTACTTTAATAAATATTTCCATCCAGAAAATTAAAGAAGATAATATGGAGTTGATGGGAGATGCTTCTTTGTATTGTAGTATACGAAGTCAGGATATTTTCAAATCCATAGACCGGGAATTTACGGAAAATGATTTAGGGAGGTTTATACGACTTTTATTTAAAGGCATTTTTGGAAGTTTTGATTCCTTTAAAAAAGAAAAAGTTAAAATGGGTTATGTTTCTAAGCTTATAGCGAATTTGAAGTTTAAAAAAATTATTAAAAAACTTGATTTAAGTTTTACATCTGGAACGTCTATTAAATCCAAAATTATCCGCAGTATCAGGTCAAAAATCGCCGAAGAGGTCGGCTCTGTAAGTTTTTCTTTAGTTGATTCTGCTCTTGTTAGTTTTGGGAAAATAACATTCGCTCCCCTCGCTATCTCATACAAGTCCATAAAAAAAAGAAAAAATGACTTCAATGAACAGAATGACCTAACCAAGGATAAAGATAGTAATCTGGATTTATCGAAGAAATCCTCTGATCAGGAGTTAGATGAGAATATGTTGCTGCTTTTAAATATTATTTCTAAAAAAGCGCAAAGAAACTTCATCAAGAAGTGTGTAATTTTTGTTGACGATTTTCACTTTCTGCCTCTTTATTTTCAGATAAACTTTATAGCACTATTATTATATATTTCTCAACTTCTCACTAAGAATGGGATTATTACGGCATTCAAAGTCTTTTCTAGCCATGACACATCGACAGATATTACCGCGGTTTTGGGTTATCATGAGAAAGAATTTACCACATGCCATTTAGAGGCTACTTTAAAAAATATCGATGTAAAAAGAAGAGCGCTTGAATCTCTATTGATTAGAGTCCTCTGTGCTGAAAACCGCTTTAAAGAAAGTGATGTCCAAAACTATTTCACCAGGGAAACCATAGATTCACTAGTGATTTTTTCCGGGGGGCATCCCAGGAGATTTTTACAAATGGCCTCAAGGTTTATGAATAAAAGTAGAGGAGAAAGAAACCAAAACGTCCATCATTTTTTAATGTTGTCTGCCGCAGAAGTAATTAATAAATCGAGAAAATCTTTAGGTGTTCAATTAGGGGTTGGCCAGGATATTGAACTTAAGCGGTATCTCTCCTGGCATAAGGATACTATATCTAATTTGGTGCAATGGAGTGTAACTAAAAATAAAGGATTTTTCTTTTTTTTACCCCTTCGGCAATTGCGGGAAGACTTAGAGTTAAAGCAGTGGTTGGAAGACGCCATTACTGTTGGAGATATCTTAGAAATAGAAAAGGAACTGGTTATTGATAAAGAAATTTACCGGTTAATTGCAATTAATCCGGCAACCATTTATGACTGCATGGGTTCGTTTGATGGTCCTATTCTTCAGTACAGCGATGTTGTGGGAATTCAGAGAGGAAGTTATAACATTGATGGCTTGCATGCCCTGGAGATTTCAGGTAAGAAAATCATTTTCTTCTATCCATCTGAGGAAGAATGTGATTCCATTAGAACAGGCAAATATGCAAATATTGACAAAATAATCAAGGATTTCAAACCATTAGCTAAAAAAGTTTGTAAAAAAGTAAAAGGTTTTGGGATTACGTGTGAGTTTATGGAAGATCAAGTAATTGAAATAAAATATGGTAATAATAAAAAAGATATTGTTAATAGATATAAATTTAAAGATCCAGTTGGGATGATTATAGCAGATGGCAAGAAAAAGCCTAAAATAGTAAAAGGTATCAAAGATGAAGGATTCTTTATGGAGAAGATAAAAAGTTACTTTAAACTCAAAATATGAACTAAGTGACAGGCTCCATTCTGTTTTAATTTTAAACAGGGGAGTTCGCTTTGTATTAACCATTAATATCAATATGAGTTTAAAAAGTAACATGGAGGGAGGAATCTATAATATTTATTAGCGGAATTAAGGGAATAAAAAGAGTGATTTAATCTTAACATTTCGGCAGGGAGTTTTAATTGTCGCTGATCAATATGTATTATTTAGCAGCATCTTTTGTATTATATGCCCAGGAGGCATCAGAAAAGAAACCCGGTCCGCTCTGGCGGGTGGTTAAACCAATACTTGCTCAACTCGCATTCGGGGGCATTGTAGGGTGGTCGGTTGGTTTTCTTTTAAAAAAGCATTTAAAGTCCTGGCAATTATCTCGGCATTGGTTTTTATTGCGCTTCAATTTTTTATTTCTCAGGGTTATATTGAAGGCATTGAATGGACAAAAATAGGATCGGAATTTAAGAATACTTTTGATAAAGGTTTTTTTACCGGCATCTGGCATTTCATTACCAGGAATATACCTTTTGGCGGCAGTTTTGTCGTTGGGTTTTTAATCAGGTTAAAAAAGGGATAATGGGTTTTCGTAATATTTTAACTTTGCGGTGAACAGTTCAATTCATGTTGTTGTTTTTCCCCTATCTGCTGTTTAAGTTGTGACGAGATTTAGTTGAAAATTATTTGATTTTTTTAAAATATTATTTTACTATAAACTAAACCTATAATTTATTAATAAATTCAAGAATTGATGAATTTTTAGAAAAACATTTGCTAATAAAGGAGGATAATATGAGTGATGTTTCTGATATCGAAAGACGGGTCAGTGATTTGGAAAAAAAATATTACGAATCAGAAGGAGCGAGGCGTATGCTCAAAGTAGGGGCTGTTGTTTTTGGAGTTATAGTCCTTGCCTGGCTGGGATTGACAAGTTTTGTCCAGATACCTAAGTCCATAGAACTTAGCCTGGAAAATAAAGTCACTTCAGAAGTGACGAAAAGAATTGAAGGGTTGGAGAAAAAGGCAAAAAAATGTATTGAAGAGATCGAAAACTCAAAGAAAGCTGCTGAAAAAAGTTCAGAGGAAATGGGAAATTTAAAGAGAAGAAATGAAGAATTATTCAGAGAAAATGAAGAGGAAATTGAAAACAAAAAGGATACGACGTTCAATCTTCTCGACGATATAGTGAGAGATGTGGAAAATACGCAAAATGAAATAGTTACTAAGACAACTTTTGAGGCTTTTCAAAGGGAAATAAATAACCAACTACAAAATAATAGGGGCCTTTCAGTATTAAAGTTCAATACGAAAACCAACACACCTAAAACTAAATTGGACAATATTAAAGGGGCAAGTATGTTGACCCTCTACGAAGATATAATTAAAATTGATTCTAAGTCGATAATAATCATTTCTACTAATGCATCAGGGATATATCAAATAAGACAGGGACTTTACTCCACTTTAATTTCGAAGATCTGGATAAATAAAGATAGGTGCGCCCTGGACAATTCAAATTTTATAGGGAAAAGAACCAGCCCTGAGAAGGCGCATCTCTTTACTTCCTGCTCAGCTATTAAGGAATTGAAACCGGGGAGTTATAACTTAAGAGTAGAGGCCGTATTTCGAGGAAAATTTGATAAAAGAAACCTGAAAATTTCAATGCAATATGTAATAATAAGCAAAGAATAGTAAGAAGTATGCTGTAATAAAAAACGTTGCATCCGGGAAAATAAAAAAATTAAAGGAGGAAAACGTGAAAGTATTTAAAATCTTAAGTCTAAAATTATTTCTTTTTATTTTAATGTTAACATTTTTGGTTGGCTGCGGGTCTAAGGAGGTAGAACCCGGCACCGATAGCAATAGTAAAGAGGCTAAAGAACACGAAACCTTTATATTAGATTCTTTTGATAACGTATCAACAACCGAAAGTGAAAAATTTCCTAATTATGTTCTTACTCAAGAAGGCTATGATATTTACTACGAAAATGCCAAGGCCCAACTATCACGGATACCTATAAACCCACAGAATCCTACCGACAAAGCCTTAAGAATAACATATCAACTCTCTCGCGAATTTTCTTGGGGTAATTGGTTAAGCATACGCCATCAATTGAAATCACCGGTGGATTTAACTGGCTATAAAGGTTTGGAATTAAATCTAAAGGTTGAGATTCCATCACCTAATGTTATTCTAAGGATTACATTGGTTGACTTAATGGACAATAATGAGAAAATAGACGAATTGTGGTGGTTTGATTGCGAACCAGGATTATTGACAGGAAAAATAAAAAATTGGATAAAAATTCGTATTCCCTTTGACGATGCCAGGCTTTCTTATGGTGGTGGTTCACGTCACAATGATTCAAAATTAAATCTAAAAAAAATCTTTGCTTATGAAATTAACCTGATTTTAGAGGCCGGGGAAAAAGTGGGAAGTTCTATTCTATTAAATTCACTTTGCGCTTATAAAAAGTGAGAATGAATTGATCCCCGAGTTTATCAGCACCATTTACTGGAAACTCCGCGGTTTTTCTTGATATATCTATAAACATAGTGAAAAATACGACTTAATAAAATGACTGAAATGAGGACGTAATGTCCAGCAATAGTGCCAATAATAAGCGCGAGATTATTTTTTCAGCTATTATTATCTCTGTAGGGATGGTCTTATTATCCATATTACCGGTCTTACTGAACAATGCCGAAAAGTCAAGACAACTACAAGAAAGATTGAAGATAATAAAACTACTTGTTCTCAATGTGGTATCTTATTTGGCCATAGTAAAAAAGATGTTATTGTTTACATTACGAAATTCGGTAAGAAGTATCATAAAGAAGAATGTCGTTATTTAAAGCAGAGTAAAATGCTAGTTTTGTTAAGTGAAGTAAAAAAAGCGGGATATACTCCTTGCAAGATTTGTAAACCCCCGGAATGATCAAAAAGTTTTAGTAGAGAATATTTTAATTGAATAAATATTGATGACTGGTGGTATATAAAATATAGAGGAAAAAAGCTATGGGAAAAAGAAAAAGATTTCTCAGAAGAACGTTTAATAAAATTAATCATGTTGTTACATTGTTTATGAAGTTAAGTATCGTCGTTGCGGTTATATTAGGGCTTCTGCAATTACATCAAAGTAATCAATCTGAGAAAAGACTTATTGCCATAGATGCGGTAAAGCAGACCAGGACTGTTGAATTTCTAAAAGCCCTTACCAGGTTAAGAGAGGGATTTGAGAATAAAAAAATCGATGACATGGAAACTTTTAGAGACAATCTAAACTATGTGATGGGTGTATATGATAATATTGCGATTTTGTATCTCAATGATGTTGTCGATAAATGTATTATCAAAGAGTCAGTCGAATCAGGTCTTAATACTTTTGTGCTGATAATTGATTCTATCGAAAATTTTCCTTTTAAATACCGGGAAAACATCGATTTGCTTAGAATAAAATTAAGTCAACTTGTATGTAAAAAAAAATAGAAAAATAATGTGGAGGTAATAATGAAAAAATTTTGTATTATTTTGATTTTTGTTTTTGGGGGATCATTGATAATGGTTTCTAATCTATACGCCCAGGGAGTATTTGTGGGTATTATTAAATTTAAAGATAAAACCATCAAATTAAATCCTCAAAAGGTTGTCAAATGGGTAGAGAAAACGATGTCAAATACAGGGAAAAAGAAATTATCAAAAGTAGATGTGGAAAATATTGTTGTAGAATTCGAACTCTTTGAGAATCCAAAATTCAACAAACATTTGAGGTTTAAAGACGGAGATGTCTCTTATTGGTATGAGCAGCACATAAGATATGGGGTGGATGAAGAAGAATTGAGGTTTGAATTTGCCGCTAGAAAAACAGTTTTGGAAGCAGCGGATGACCAGGAAATAATCATTCCCTCTCAAGGTGACCTTTCCCATTTAGCACAGCAAATTATGGCAGATTTATTGAGATTGAAACAAGACCTTAAAGAAGGTGGAGAACGAAGTGATACGCATGTTATAAAAGCAGTACCTGGAAAAACAAATGGGCAAAAATCTCAGCCCTTTGATGTGGCTTCAAGATTTTCTGCCTCCGGTTGGATGGGGGATGGGGAATCCGGGACCAAATATGTACAGTTAATTAAAGCATGTAAAATCAATCCCTATTCTACACCTTATTGTATTAAAATCACTTATACTCCAGGGCCGAAAAAATGGGCAGGTATTTATTGGCAAAATAAGCCCAATAATTGGGGGGATTTCAGGGGAGAAGACTTTTCAAGAGCTGGATACAAAAAATTGACATTCTGGGCCAGAGGAGAAAATGGCGGAGAAGTCGTGGAATTTAAAGCCGGGGGTATTAATGCACCTGGGAAAAATCATAGAGATTCCTTTGAAGTAAGCTCAGGAAAAGTTGTACTTGAAAGAACCTGGGAACAATATACCTTGAACCTGGAAAGTGAAGATTTGTCATGTGTTATAGGTGGCTTCTGCTGGGTCGCCAGTAGAGCAGCAAACCCGGACGGATTGACATTTTATCTTGACGACATTTATTACGATTTCTAAAAAAATTTAATACCTAAGGGTAATCCTGGCTCTTTATGCTCTGGCGGGAAAAGAGTTGGATGGATATATCATTAAGTTTAGGAAAATATTCCTGGAATATAAAATGAGATTTGAAAATAATAAAAATAAAAAGGAATAGAAATGAGAAAAGCAATAGTTTTCGCATGTGTTCTGATATTTTTGGGGCAGCTTCGGGTTTTCCGTGTCGGTAGATATTAAGATGAAGATCAGCCATATATGTTGATGAGGAAATTATGAAAAGAGAAGAATCTCAGTTACGGGGCGGTATTGTTTATAGAGGGAAGGTATATAAGGGCATGCTATCTGCTCTTTTGGCGCTGCTGTTTATAGTTGTGTTTATATTTACCTGTTGTATGCAGACTGAGGACCGGCCCAAGCCTTCTGCAAACTCTCCCGGTTTTCGCCATGATAAAAATTATGACTTTTCCGCCATCGACCGGCACGCCCTGAATACCTCATACTCCGCGGAGAGTTCCATCCCAGCGCTGGCCTCTTACCTTTTTAAAACGGCTAAGAATGATAAAGAAAAAGTAAGGGCCATATTCAGGTGGATAACTTCACGAATATCTTATGATACATCGGCTCTCTTTTCCGGTAGTTACGGAGATACTTCCCCTGCCGGCGCCCTCAAGAACCGCAGTTCGATTTGTATGGGGTATGCGGGGTTGTTTAAAGCATTATGTGAGCAGGCGGAGATTAAGTGTGTTATCATTTACGGGTATGCAAAGGGGTACGGTTA
>JAGLQA010000215.1 GCA_023137075.1 Candidatus Aminicenantota bacterium | reverse complement strand
TATCATCGCTGACCCAGACCTTTGTTTTAAGTACATCGTTATTCTTTTTTGCCATGTTTCGGACCTCCTATTAAAATAAAATTATACACGTTTAAAATTAAAATTACCATATTCTTTTTAACAATTTTTAAAATCGTTCAACTTTCAACTATTTACCTGACCCCATAATTCCACCTTAAGTAGGGATTTAAGGGACGGGAGTTATCTCCGCTTTGAAAAAATCGGTGGCAACCTTTTTTGTAAAAAGGTCTTCCACATCTACCACAAAATGGTATTTCCCCTTATTAATTCCCGGGATGCTCAAACTGATTCGTATTTCTTTTTGAGTGGCGCTGATGGTTTTTTTCTGATCGAAGATCGAAATCCCCCGCTCGTTTTTTATGCGGATGTGGATGGAAAGTTTGCCACTCTCTTTTTCCTGCCGGTAGAAATCTGAAATGACAAAGAAGAGTTTCCCCTTTTTAAATTTTAATTCTTTAATTTTTACAGGTGTGCCTTTAATTTCCTTCGCTTCCAGGTAATCGCCAAGGTACCCGGCCTTGAGGTTAGAATTGTAAGTCAACTTGTACTTTTTGTTGCTCGTTTTAATTTTTATCTTCCCAATTTTGTCCGGGTTGTCGGCCGCATAAGTTAAAATATAGTAAATATCCTCTACTTCACTAATAGAATCGAGCGCAGCGCCAATTTTATTAGATACGATTAATTTTCCACCGGTTCGCTCGGTGATTTCCCTTAAGGTGTGTTCTAATTCAGTGGATATTTGCTTATATTCCACATCTTCTATAAGCGTGCTGATTGTGGTCTTCATAAATATGGAGTGGAAGGTAGCGCCAACGTTGTGAAATATCTTTGCCACCTCCTTCGCGGGAAAATCTTTGCCGAAATTGCGTTCCTTAGATATTTCGGTCAATTGGCGGGAAATAATACGCGCGAAGTTGATGGGTTCAACTGCAGCGCTGGATTGCCATATCCCGAGTAATCTTTTGATCTCGCGCATACTTCTGCTGTTGATCATGATGTCAGGGAACAACTCGAATTGGTAAAAATTGATAACCCACTTTTCCTTGCGAATGTCTTTTAAAAAACGGGAAAAATTATAATATTTATCTATATCGGGAACCAGGAATTTTTTCTTAAAATCTTTCCATATCCTCAGGTATCTATTTAAATATCTTTGGACATGTGTATATAGAGTTTGCAATGGCTCTTTCATATCAAATTTTTGTTTGCTCAATTCGTCTTCAATTTGTTTCAAATAGAGTAACAGCTTGTTGCGTGTTTCGCGGCTGGAATCCCGGAGGAGTTGATCCAATTGGGCTTTGGCGGTTTCTTTGTCATGCAAGTTTTTAAAAGAGGCGGTACGATCGTTCACAAAGACCAGGAGTTGATCCGGTTCCTTTAAAACTTTATCAAATATATGCTGCAATCCTTTTTTTATATATTCGTTATAATGGGTGATACGAAATACCAGGACAAAAAAGCGGGATTCCCAGGATTTTGCCTGCTCTGCGGTCATCTCCAACTCATGCAACTTCATTTTTTTCCGCTTGAGAATGCAGCCGTTGATGTCCTGCCGCTTCCGGTTCTCGAAAAGTTTAAAGTCGGCTTTTATCAGGTTATCCACGGGTTTACCTTTATAATATACCCTCACCGGCACTTCGACATTGACTACCTTAACCGTTTCGCGAATCTCTTCTTCCTCTTGCTGTGCAGTCAGATCCGCGGCTCCTAACAAGAAGCCGATTAAACAGATAATAATCGCTTTTTTCATAATTACTCCTTGACTTTTATTGTGAATATATTTAGATATCTAAGGTTATCCATATTATCTATACGGATAAAGTAAAAAGAATTGGATTTTTTACGAGGGGCAGGTCACATTCATTATCAGGAGTCAATTCGGGGGCTTGATAATTTACAAACAAATAATGTATAATTGATTTTTAAGATAAAAAAATAGGAGATTTCCATGAAACTCTCTGCAGATTCGAGTTGCTACTTTCTTTCCCTAAAAGTAAAGAATGTAAGCTGTTTCGGGAAAGCACAACCCTTGAACCTTACTTATAAAGACGGCAGCCCGGCCCGCTGGACTGTTATTATCGG
Organism: Candidatus Aminicenantota bacterium; assembly: GCA_023137075.1. Lineage (GTDB taxonomy): Bacteria > Acidobacteriota > Aminicenantia > UBA2199 > UBA2199 > JAGLQA01. The sequence goes on along the minus strand of JAGLQA010000215.1, from coordinate 5,681 downwards.
CGATAACGGTATGGGCAAAACTACCCTGTTGAGAAGCTTAGTCGGCATTACGCCCTACAATATTGAAGAAGTCTATAGTATGGTTTTCGCTTCAAAAAATCTGGGTTGGAACTTTCCAAGAGATCATGAAAAGGCGGAAGTGGAGGCGACTTTCTCGATCGGTTATAAATTTACTTCCCCTGAAGAGGCTGGGATAACCGGGAAAAGATGGTTTAAGGGTAACATGACAAACTGGGATAAAAAACAAGACCCAGATACGAAATCTGGTTATCCCTGGTCAAGATTTGTCTGCCACGCTTATGGGGCTTCACGGAGGATGGGCAAGTCAGGCCTGACCAATTATAAACATAGATTTATGGCCGCAAGTTTATTCGATGACGATGCGCCTTTGATAAACGCCGAAGACTGGCTTTTACAGGCCGATTATATCTCTGCTAAGGAAAAGAAGTATTTGAGTTACAAAAAACAAGTAGAGAATATCATTCTCAATCTACTGCCCGATGTAAAAAACATAGATTATCATATAGACAAACGGGTATCAAAAGTTCTTTTTGAAACCTCCTTCGGATGGGTGGGAATAGACGACCTGAGTTTGGGTTATCGCACTATGCTCTCCTGGATGGTGGATTTTGCGGCGCGGTTATTTGAACGTTACCCGGACAGCAAAAATCCCCTTGAAGAACCGGCTGTGCTGTTAGTGGATGAGATCGACCTGCACCTGCACCCCCAATGGCAAAGAATCCTTATCGACTTCCTGACAGAAAGGTTTCCCAACACACAATTTATTGCTTCAGCCCACAGCCCTTTATTGGTCCAGGCAGCAGCAAGCACCAACCTTGTTTTATTAAAACGGCAGGGCAATCAAATAATTATAGACAACGATCCTGTTTCCGTTGAAAACTGGCGGGTTGACCAAATACTGACAAGCGACCTGTTCGGTTTGGATAGTCCCCGTTCAAAAAAAACCGAGCGATTACTAAAAGAGAGAACGAAGATATTGTCGAAACCTCGCTTAACTGAAAAAGACAATCGCAGCTTGAAGGCGCTGAAGATGAAGTTAAGCTCTATGCCTTTCGGAGACACTCCTAAGGAAATCCAGGCAGATTTCTTGCTTAAAGAAATCGCAAAGAAAATTAAAGCCGACAAAGATAAATCGAAGAGAAAGTGAAGACATGATAAGGATTGAGAAATCGGATAATCCACCGGAAAAACTGGTAAATAAGGGAGCAATGGAAAGAGACGCTAACAAAGCTCTCTACGACGCCGATCCTGGCGCTTACAAGACCGGCACAAAAAAATTTGATATCAAATCATCTATTTACGGCCATAAAACCGTAAAATCACAATTAATGGACGAACAGTTTGAGAAATGCTGTTTCTGCGAGGCTGATTTTACTGCCAACGGTTATGGTGATGTAGAACATTTTAGACCCAAGAAAGGCTATCAACAGAAAAAGAGTGACAGGTTAAAAAGGCCCGGGTATTACTGGAAGGCTTATGATTGGGACAATCTCTTCTTTTCATGCCAGATATGCAACGGGAGACACAAAAAAAACTATTTTCCTCTTATATATAATAGTAAAAGAGCAACCTGTCACCATGACGACATACAGGAAGAACAGCCGTTTATCGTGCATCCATCTTTAGATGATCCTAATCAACATATCGGTTTTAGGGAGGAAGTGCCGTATCCTAAAGACGAGAAGGGACGAAAGTCGATCTCAGCCTTTGGACTCGGTAGGGAGAAATTAAATGATATAAGAAGAGAATATTTGTATCATGTGAAATTAAATTATATATATGCGAAACTTGATTTCGACGCCATATCGTCCGGCACTAAAGACGAGATTTTATCCATGCTAGAAATGAATGAACATGAAGCCCGGATTTTGGCTGATAAAGCCAGGCAGTTTATTGCGAATGCAGCTAAAAGAACGGCCCCATTCGCTGCTGCGGTTAGGGCCAAATACCCCGGCTTGCCCAAATAATAATTACGATGAACTTTCGTCAGGAAGGAGTTCTAATTATCGGCGGTTAGAGAGTTTATGAAGATTATTGGTGACTGTAATCTTGAAAATATTATGAAAAAAATTAGTCTACACTATTGACAATTACCTTATAACGGGCGTCCCTATTTTCACTCAAAGAAAACTGGAAAATTCACTAATTCATCATCCTAAAATCAAATATCTTGTGTTTTTTCATAAATAATGCTAAATATCTAACAGGAGTAAATATGGGTGATTTGAAAATTAGAAAGACTCTTATGGACCAGCTAGAAGTTACAAATATAGAAACAATCCATTCACGAATTCTTGCCTGGATATTCCGCCTCCCGGATATATATAAAAATAAAACAGAATTGTTAGGAAAATTGTTTGACCTTCAGAATTTGAATGAGCAGAAAAATTTCCAAGCCTATACAGAAAAATCAAATATTGATCTGTGGATTGAAACCAATAAATATATTTTTATAATCGAGAATAAACTTAAATCCTCAGAATTCCCTGGACAAACAAAAAAATATAGAAAGGATATAAAAAATCCTAAAGATAAAAAATTGTATTTTGGATTCTTAACGTTAATCAAAGAATATCCAAAAGATCCTGTCTGGAAAGTAATTTCATATGGTAAACTTCTAAACGCTCTTACAAATTTTTACCAACAAAATTCTGCAGGAAATTATCGAGGAGTATGAGTATATAATTAGTAAATCCTTTCTGTCTTAAAATAAGTACTTTCAAAATTTGCACATTTGCATCTATGATGACTTTGTGAATTCATTTGTTTTGTTGTGCTTTCTTCATCTTAAATCCCGAAGCTGGTGCCCACTGCCAGGGCTGTTTTAATCAGGTCGCAGCCGGGTTTGACTTTCCGGGGCAGGGCAATGGCTTCCTTGATCGTCGTCGTTTTAATATCTTGCCCCCGCAGCCCTACCATGTAACCGAATTTCTTTTTTATGGCCGCCTCTACCGCGTGAAAACCGAAGCGAGTGGCCAGTACCCGGTCAAAGGCCGTCGGGCTGCCGCCGCGCTGCACATGCCCTAAGATCGTATAGCGCGTCTCGATTCCCGTCATGTCTTCGATGCGGTCACCCACATACTTCGAAATTCCGCCCAACCGGATGGGATCATTGGGATCATCCACCTTTCGCAAGTAAACCACTTCGCCTCCCTGGGGTTTAGCGCCCTCGGCCACCACAATCAGGGAAAACCGCTTGCCTTTTTTCGTTCGATTATCGGTTTTCTCCTTTATCTTTTCCATGCGAAAGGGAATCTCCGGGAGCAGGATAACGTCACCACCGCCGGCGATACCGGCTTCCAGGGCAATCCAACCCGCGTACCGTCCCATGACTTCGATAACCATAATTCGATGGTGGGACTCCGCGGTGGAATGGATCTTATCGATGGAAGATGTGGCAATAGTCAAAGCCGTATCAAAACCAAAGGTTATATCCGTACCGTTCAAGTCATTGTCGATGGTCTTGGGTACACCGACAACCGGGATGCCGTGCTTTTCATACAACTGGTTGGCAATGGCCTGGGTGCCGTCGCCTCCCACGGTTATCAGGGCATCCAATTCATTGTATTCCACGGTTTTAATAACCCGCTCGCTGACATCCCGGTAGGTCTTTTCCCCTTTCGCGTTTATCTCCGGGTATTTAAAGGGATTGTCCCGGTTGGATGTTCCCAGGATTGTGCCGCCTCGGGGTAAAATCCCGGATACATCTTTTAATCCAAGCTTGCGTAACTGCTTGTTGATCAAACCGGCATACCCGTCGATAATGCCGTAAACTTCGATACCGTATTGTAAGATAGCCGTGTCCACCACCGCCCGAATCACGGCATTTAAACCGGGGCAGTCCCCGCCCCCGGTCAATATTCCGATTCTTTTAATCTTTTTCATACTTGACTCCTATCATATTAAAATCTTCCTGTTTCTATTCAGGCCCCTCTGGTTGCGGATGCTCAGATTTCTTTTCCAGGTTGTCTAAGGCTTCCTTTAATTCTCTCTTTAAATCCGCGAAATCCTTCCTTTTTTTACCTGGGGAAACGAAAACCGGGGCGCCGTAGATGAAGGTGATTGTGCCGAAGGGCAGCGGGAAAATAAATCGATCCCATGTCTTCTCCAATATTTTTACCCGGCTCGAGTACCAGGCGAAGGGAACAATCACGGAACCGGTCTTCTGGGCCAACACGATCGTGCCGTCCTTTATCTCCTTTAAGGGACCCCTGGGACCGTCGGCCGTGATTAAAATTTCATTATTTCGTTCGGTTATCTTTCTTCTTCCAAAAAGACGTTTAAAAAAACTTATATTTTCTCTTACCGGAGAGGCCGAATCTTTTATGGAATTTACCAGTTTTAAAAAAGCTCTGGCGCCTCCCTTAGAGGAAGAACCCCTGACCGGGTTCAGGCCGAACTCTTCGCCAATTTGGGCCACGATTTCCCCATCCGGCGAAAGCGATATCAACGGCCGGGCGCCGGTATTTTTGAACCGGTAGATGGTGAAAAAAATATGCCGGTGCCAGTAAATATATATGACGGGGGTTCTCTTTTCCCGCAGTTCCGTTACGGCCTCTTCCCCGGTAATCTTCACCCGGCAGGTTAGCACGATCAAATGAATGAGCAGTTTTGTCGCTTTCCTGATGAAAAAATATTTAATCCTCTGTCGAAATTTCATACTCTTTTATCTTGTTAAGTAAGGATTTATAACTTATTTCCAATACTTCCGCCGCCCTGGTCTTGTTAAAATCCGCCTCTCTTAAAATGCGTTCGATCTTTATCTTTTCGATTACGTTGATCGCTCTTGAGGTAACCTGTTTGAGATTGCCGCTGAAATTAAAATTTTCGATCAAGGAAAAAGGCTTTTCCGGCAGAATAATATCCCGTTCTTTTATTTCCTTTCCTTTGCAGATAATTATCGCCCTCTCGATGGTATTCAACAATTCCCTGATATTTCCCGGCCATTTGTACCCCAGGAGTTTTTGCTCTGCTCCCCCGGAAAGGGATAAATTTTTTTTATTCATTTCAAGGGAAAGCCGTTTGATAAAATATCCGGCCAGCAGGATGATATCTTCCACCCGTTCCCGTAAGGGCGGAAGCTCTAAGGGAAAGATATTTATCCTGAAGTAGAGGTCTTTGCGGAAGGTCGATTCTTCAACGGCTTTTTCTAAGTTTGTATTAGTAGCAAATACGAACCTGATATCAAGATCGATTTCCACGTTACTGCCGATGCGGGCAATTTTTTTCTCTTCAATAACGCGCAAAATTTTTCCCTGCAAGTTCAGGGGCAGGTCCCCGATTTCATCTAAGAAAAAAGTCCCGCCCCGGGCCAGTTCAAACTTCCCGATCTGGCGCAGGTAGGCATCGGTATAGGAACCCTTTTCATGTCCGAAAAGTTCATTTTCCAATAAGTTCCCCGGGATGGAAGCGGAATTGATGGTAATAAAGGGATTATCTCTTCTGGGGCTGAGATCATGAAGCGCGCGGGCGAATAATTCTTTCCCGGTGCCACTCTCACCGAGAATCAACACCGGCGTATCGGTAGCGGCCACCTGTTTGAGCTTTTCCGCCTCTCGCAACAAGGCCCTGCTCTTACCCACAATCACAGGTTTTTCCATTTCCAGGGCCAGGACTTCTTTAAAAATAATATTCTCTCTCAATATCCGGGTCGATTCCAG
>JAGLQA010000214.1 GCA_023137075.1 Candidatus Aminicenantota bacterium | reverse complement strand
GATAATAAAGGGAATATGCATATCTTTGATTTTCTTAAAAAAAGTGAGCCCATCCATATCGGGAAGTTGCAAATCGGACAGGATGACATGGAAATTTTCTTTTTTCAGCAGCAGCATACCGGTGGAGACATCATCGGCGCATTTTACCGCGTATCCTTTTTCGCTGAGGATACTTTCAAGCATCTCCTGCATCGCTTTATTATCTTCGACAATCAGTATTTTTTCCATTTTCCTATTATAAAAGAAATAGCCCTTTTTTGCAAAGTTCCAGCGGGGAGAAAAAAGGGACAGTTAATTTATCACGAATTAACACCTGCCTGTGCGTGCACTTGTCTGCACGTTGCGCGCAAACAGGCGCAGACAGGTGGGCCTGTCCCTTTTTTGTTCCGGCTCGTCCGGGGTGTGGACAGGTACATCCGCATATGAATATGTCCTGAATCAGGAATCAGGTCGAAATACATAATAACAATATTATATAAAAAGATATGATAAAAAAAGTACTGCAGTCAAAACCGGATTTAAAATAAAAGGATGATGAATAACGATGATGAGAACAACCGAAACCAATTACGAATTTGAAAATAATGGGCAAGACAATGCGGAGGTACTTTATAAATCACCGGTACCGGAGGAGCAGGACCAATTTGAACCCGGCGGCACGGGAAGGGATGAAAAACCGGTATTTTCCGACATCGAGTATTACTTCGGCCAACTTAAAAATATCCCAAAAGATTATCTCTCGCCCGAGAAGATAAAGGAAACTTACGAGGCTGTTAAACCCTATGAACGTGCCATACTGAGTGTGTTTTATTTTATGGACAGCTTCTTAGAGGGCTTATGCGAAATCAGAAATAGGTTCGAGATCAAAGAAAAGTGCGGAAAAAAATCAACCAACGGAAGTGTCTATACCAAGGAACAACTAAATTTCATTGCTAAAATCAGCCGGAAACCGCTCTATAAAACCGACGATAAAGAAGCGGATATTATCCGGGTAAAGGCCATCTTAGACAAAATTTGCATACCGCCGGGCAGGAACAAAAAGCTGGTTAATTTCCAGGCGCTTTTCGACCGGCTTCTTTTCAGGAACGACTCTTACGTGAAGTTTATCCGTTACTTAGGAAATATGGTGAACCGCATCGAAGCCAATGAATGGGGTAAAAAAACCGGTAAAATGGCAGAAGCGCTTCACCGCTATACGGGAGTGAATTATAAACATATCCGCGAGACCTTCGAGTTCCTACAAAGGGTCACCGACCTGCACTTTGAAAACGAGTATTACTATCAAAAACCCCAGGCAGCTTTACGGAAAATCCTTAAATCCGCTGACCGGCAAATGACCGATGATCCTCAGGCAGCAGAAGAGATGTCTCCTTACGAAATTCGTAAGAGTCTCAACCGTATTGAAGGTTACGAAAGGGAAATCAAAAAAATACTCAACAAATTTTCGGAAAAATACTTTCGCTACGTGGTTTTCATCGCGAAACAGTTTATAAACGGGAAATTCGCTTTTTCCGATATCATCCAGGAAGGCAATATCGGGCTGTTAAAAGCGGTTAAAAAATATAATTATGAGTTGGGTCATAAGTTTATCACCTATGCCTTCTGGTGGATCAGGCAGGGGATTACGAAAGCCATCGCCGACCAGTCGCGGACGATCCGGATTCCCTTTCACGTTCACCAGGAGTACCACAATATTAAGAAAGTGATTCAGCGTCTCAAAAAAGATTTGTGGGAAGAACCGGATGTCAAATTCATTGCCAATGTCACGGGAAAGAGCGAAGAACAGGTGCAAAACCTTTTAGAAACCTTCGAATACCCGCTTTCCCTCAGCCAGGAAATCAAAAAGGGCGCGGGTAAACCTCTGTTCACCTTTAAACCGGATATCAAAGCCGTTGATCCCAGTATGCAGTTGGAAAAAACGGCCCTAAAAGAAGAAATTTACTATTATTTAAATTCCCTGGACGAAAGGGAAGCGGAGCTAATAAAGATGCGCTACGGTTTGAAGGACGGAAACGTGTACACCCTGGAAGAGGTAGCCAGGCGGTTTCAATTGACCCGCGAGCGGGTACGGCAGATTGAAGTGAAGGTACTCAGCCGTTTAAAGAAGACGGGAGCGGACCGTCTCAAACCCTATCTCAGTCACAATTATGAAGATGCGGATTACTGCATAGCCTAACGCCTCCCTACCTGCAATTTCGATGCAAAAACTTTTCCTTACACCGTGGAGTTGACCCGAAAAAACGTCATAAAATGATCTCTGCAAAAAAACACTATTGACTTTAAAGCGGAAATATTGTATCTTATAGAATAACCTTTTGGGCGGTTAGCTCAGCTGGTAGAGTATCGGTTTTACACGCCGAGTGTCAGAGGTTCAAATCCTCTACCGCCCAGTCTATGAACACTTTGCCGGGGTCGTAGTTCAGTTGGTTAGAACGCTGGCCTGTCACGCCAGAGGTCGCGAGTTCGAGTCTCGTCGGCCCCGCCATTGCCTCTTGAGGGGGCGAAAAGGGTTCGACAGTATTGATGAGGTTAAAGTAGCGGGTTGAGCCGAGTAACTCATTAAACTGCTTAACAAAAGAAAAGCAAACGATCTTGCACTCGCAGCATAAAGTAATGCTGCCGTCCTGGTTTTCTTTTCCTGCGGGAAAATTAAGGGCGTCATTTAGCAGGGTAAGCCCGGATTGAGTGTCTTCCGGCTTTTCGGGACGAAAACTTAGGGAGAACTGCCGTAGTCGGTTTTGTTAGTTTTTACGCTGCGGCAAGAGTTAAAAGCTAACTATACTCGTAGACGCTTTAATCGAATCCTTATTGGACGCGGGTTCAATTCCCGCCGCCTCCAGTGGACCAATGACTAAATTTATGAAATATAAATCGCTCCTGTTGGTATTGTCACTGCTGGTTAGTTTTCCCGTTTTTTCTCTTACAGTGAACATCCGTTCGTTCGATCATGAAGGCTTTACCAGGCTCGTATTTGAAGGGGACAGCGGCTTTGAATATAAAATTGAAAGTTCAAAAAAAGGACTCGAAATAAGGCTTAATAAAAAGTTAACCATCAAGAGCAGTATCACAACCTTCCACGATTCCCGGTTGATCGACAAGATTATCCACAAGGTGGAAAGAAAAAAAAGTTCTTTTACTGTGAAAATGAAATCTCCATACACCATCGATAGGCATTTTGTACTGGAAAGACCCTTTCGGCTTGTCTTTGACCTGGTTAAATCCCCGGGAGAAGAAAGGATTCAGCAGTCCACGGGAATGAAAAAATATGGAAATGTGCAGCAGGAAGACCAGGATTTTAATTACGAGAGACCGAAAAAAAGAACATTGATCGAGCGGATATGCATCGATCCGGGCCACGGCGGCAGCAATTTTGGGGCAATCGGCAAATCGAATCTAATGGAGAAAGATATCACCCTGAAAGTGAGTAAGAAGCTGAAACGACTGATAGAATCCAGACTCGGCCTGCGCGTTATCATGACGAGAACCGGCGACGCCGAAGTATCCTTAGATTCACGGGCAGCCCTGGCCAATAACCAGAAAGCCAATATGTTTATTTCGATCCACGTTAACGGCTCTTTCAGGAAAGCTGCCAATGGACCGGAAACCTTCTTTGTCAGTTTAAAAGCCACCGACCAGGAAGCGTTCCGGTTGGCTGAGAAAGAGAACAAATCCTTTGAAGAAATCGATAAAATGGCCGAAGACGATGAACTCAAGTTGATCCTGTGGAATATGGCTCAAACCGAGTACATAAAAGATTCGAGTAAACTTGCCGAATTTATCCAGAACGAATTAAACATTCTGCTTCACACCACAAATCGAGGCGTGAAACAGGCTCCCTTCAAGGTATTGATGCAAGCGGCGATGCCCGCGGTGCTGGTTGAAATTGCCTTCCTTTCGAACCCGGCAGAAGAAAAGAAATTAAAAAAAGATTCTTTTTTAGAGGAAGTTGCCCTGGCTATTTACACCGGGATAAACAAATATATATATTACCAGAACAGCAGGTATTACTGACAGGAAATTATGAGTAAAAAAATAATCTACGGCCTGGTGGGAGCAGCAGTGGTTTTTTTTATCATTTCCCTGATAATCTTTCTACAATCCGACAGCAGTGCTGAGAAAGCGAAACCTGCAGAGGCCCAAAGCAAATCCGTTGAAAAAGTTGAAGAACCGGAATTTATCAATTTAAAGGTATTTTTCTATACCGAACGGTCACGTTATATGAGGCCTGTCCTCTATGAGCTCGAGTTCCCACCGATCAGGGAGGACCTCTACCTGAAGTTCATGGATTTATTATTAAAAGGAGAGGAAAATTACATCAAACCCATCCCCGAAGGTGTGACTCTTAGAAGCCTCTATTACATCGAGGATGAAAACCTGCTGGTATTGGATTTCAACGAGGAGTTAATCATTAAGTTCCCTGCCGGCACCGGCACGGAACTTGAATTTATCTATTTTTTCGTGGACAATTTCTGTTATAATTTTAAGGAAATAAAAAAGGTCATGTTTTCTGTGGCGGGGAATAATATCAAGACTCTGACCGGGCACATCGATATGGAAAATCCCTTTTACCCCAATTACGGATATCTGATCGATCAATAAGTTTTAACCGGCTTCCAACTCTACCGGCTCAATCATTTATTTCACTTGATTTTTTGAAACAAACGTAAAAAAAGGATTGATAGGCAAAGGATCTATAATTTTCATGCTATTTGCCAGGCATGTGCGAAATTGCTGGATTCGGTTCCGGATTATTGTATCATATTTGTTTATATGGTAAAATGAAATATTCAAAACCCAAAAACAGAAGGAGGTCACATGTTAAAAAACACTTTTATCCTGGTTTTCCTGAGTATATTCTTAATTTCCTGCCAGACCGGCAAGGAAGATCTAAAGAAGTTTACCGATGATTATGTTCAAATTACCCAAACCTTAAAAGAAAAAATGAAAAACGTAAAGAAACGGGATGAATTCACTGCTTTTAATGAAGAGAAGACAAAAGAATACGAGAACCTGCTAAAAAAATACGAAGAGAGCCCGAACCTAGACGGGATAGAAATTTTGAGAAGCAAAATCCTGCTTGAATTGGGAAAAATGGACGAAGCGGAACCGAAAATTGATAAAGTTTTAGCCGGAAAACCCGATGCAATAAACGAAGCGAAGATGATAAAGATCAATATTTTAATTAAAAAGCAAAAATATACCGAGGCATTTGATATTTTTAAAGAGATTGAATCGGAAGTAAAAGATCCCGATGATCTTTATAATGCCTATTTTTATTTTGCCCTACTGCATGAAGATAACCGGGTAAAGAAGCAGTATTCGAATAAATTTCTAAACGCATCGGATCTGCCTGAAGGTCAGGCAAAAAACAGGTACTTCATGTATTCGAATTTAGCAAAAGTGGCAACCCTGGAAAGTGACCTTGATAAAGCCCGGGAAATTTTAAAACAGGGGATAGCCGACACAACAGAGGAGAGACCGAAACTTTCATTGGAAAAACAAATGGGCCAATTGGATTTTATCGGGAAAAAAGCGATCCCCCTTAACGCCAATCATTGGATCAATTCGTCACCTCTTCAATTAACGGATTTGAAAGGCAAAGCCGTTGTTGTGTATTTCTGGGCCCCCTGGTGTCCACCCTGCCGGGTATTATTACCGACTATTGTGGAAGAGTATAATAAATATAAAAACCAGGGATTCATGGTAATCGGTATTACCAAATTGACCGGGAAATACGAAGATGACGAAGTTGATAAAGGTCAGGTGAGCGAGGAAGAGGAATTAAAACTTATCAAAAAATATATGGAGCGTAAAAATGTCACCTTCCCGGTTGTAGTAGCCAAAGTCAATGACAGGGCCGACCTTAACAATTATAAAATCACCGGTATACCCACCCAGATTTTCATAAATAAACAGGGAATGTGTGATTTTATTACCTCCGGCAGCGGTAATATTCCCTTCCTAAAAGAGAGAATCAAAAGCATGCTGGCAGAGTAATTCCTTAAAGGAAGAACCGAAACGATTGAAAGGTTGTGCACTTGACAAAGTGGGGGCATTTCTTTATCATACATCTAATGGTTTTAATAAAAATATTTTCAAGAGGTATTTATGATGAAATGCAGCAATTGTGACCACGTTAACCCGGAAGGTTCGCTGAAATGTAAAAAATGCGGCTTCAACCTGATCGAGGTAACCGCCAAATTGGATACGATGGTAGAAGGCAAAACAAGAGCAAACACCTTAGATTTTTCTCCGGGAGAAAAATTCGGAACCCGTTACCAGGTCATCGAAGAGATAGGGCAAGGCGGAATGGGCAAGGTATTTAAAGCCAGGGATCTTGAACTAAACATCGTGGTGGCACTGAAGATGATAAAACCTGAGCTTAGTTCCGATCCCGACATTATAGCGCGATTCAAGAGAGAGCTGCTGCTGGCCAGGGAAATTCTCCACGAGAACGTTATCCGGATTCATGATTTAGGAGAAATTGATCAGGTTCGCTACATTTCGATGAACTATATCGAGGGAAACAGCTTAAAGGAGATCATCCAATCCACGGGAAAACTGACCATTGAAAAATCTATCGATATTGCCAAACAGGTATGCAGCGCCCTGAAAGTGGCCCACAGCAAAGATATCGTTCACCGGGATTTGAAACCGCAAAATATTATGATCGATAAAAAGGGGAATGCCTTTGTCTTAGATTTCGGCATCGCCAGGTCGATACAAGCCACCAGCGAAACCGAAGCCGGTATCGTGCTGGGTACACCCGATTTTATGTCCCCGGAACAGATACGAGGGAAAAAAGCGGATGCGTTGTCCGACATTTATTCCTTAGGCATCATCATGTACGAAATGGTGAGTGGGGAACTGCCCTTCAAAGCCGATAATCCCACGGCCCTGCTTTACCTTCATCTAAATGAAGAACCGGTCCCGCCTGCAAAACTCAATCCCCATATGCCCAAAAAATTAGAAAAAATCATCCTCAAATGTATGGCTAAAAAGAAAAAAGAGAGGTACCAGTCGATAGATAACATCTTAGAAGACCTGGAACTCGACAAAACCGGTCAAATCAGGCCGATTAAAGAAAAAAAAAAAGAGACGCAGAAACTCGAGAAAGAAGCGGCACCAGGCGGCAGGAAATTCGTTAAATTTTTGGCTAGAACCTTCCTGATATTGGTGATTATTTATGCGGCAGTATCCATCCTCGGCCTGATAAATGACTCAAACTACAAAATCGAACTCGATAAGATCAAAGTTGAAGATGAGATCCATTACAAAGAATTCTTCCCGGTGCGAAAGGATTGGCTGCCGGCCCAATGGCCGGCAAAAGACTGCAACTCCTGGGACACCTACACCAGGCTATTTCCACCGAAATCCGATGAGGTGGGTAGGGATATTCCCGACGACCTATATGCAAAAAACGAATATATTAAAAATATACTGCACAGCCCCAACATGCAAGATTTTGAAAAAATCGCGGCCGACTTTGAATACGGCAGCAGCGAAGATCTGCGGAACATCATAGATACCTATGGTAAACATCTTAAATGTGATGAGTTATTCGCGGCTGTCAAATGTTCAAAATTGGATTCCTTACACATGATTAAAACAAATCGAACGCTCTATACCCCCCTTATTTCAAAATACGCGGATATGATCATGTTACAGGCCCGGGCCGATTTCTTAGACGGATACAACGAAGAAGGTCTGAATAAAATTTATAATTTTTTGGTATTCAGCTTCGATTTGCTCTCTTCATCAACCTGCCTGACCGAGGACCGGATGGCCATGGAATGTTTTAAAAAGTGCTGCCGGGAATTGCTCCCCCTGCTTTTAAGCGTAAATCTAAAATCCCCGGCAGCCGGTTCAGCGGCAGAAGAGGACGCCGGAACCGCGGAAGACCCGGAGGGCACAACGGTGGCAAAGCCGGACACACCCATTTTTGAGAAACAAGAAAACACGAAAAAAGAAGAGACAGCACAGGAAGAAGCGGAAGCGAAATCCCCGGCCCCCGAAGAAGAAGACGAGGTGTTTGAATCCCCTCTACTCGACCCGATTAAAGACCTAATTACCCGGGCCCTTGAAAAGTTGGAGCCCCGGGAAATTTTTTACAAAGAGTACCTTACCCTGGTCCGGAATTACGAGAACCGGCACACCATGTCCGGAAGCAAAAAACCGGCCTATTATATTTATGAGAAATTCAAATTCTGGAAACATGGATTTTCCATCAACCGCTATTTCTTCAATAAAGGCGTCGTCTTCTATCAGGGCTTGTTTGAAGGATTGAAATATATCGAGAATACCCGGACGAAAAGTATTTTTGTAAAAGATTATTTCGATAAACATAAAACGGACGAGACTATCGTAAACCCGGATATTCCGCGGTCGTGCTTCGAGATAAACGCAGCCCGGATGTTCGGAAAATTAGTATTAATCATATTAAACACCGGGGAATACGGTTTAGACTCGAAAGAATTTTCGGACCTCAAGGCAACCCCGGTGTTCACCAGTGAAGTCTCAGGAAAACCCTTCGTGATCAAAGAGAATAAAGTCGGTTTTTCTATTATGCTGGACGACAAATCCGAACTACCTTTGCGCATAACCGGCTACCTGGAAGACCATAAACAGGTACTTAAGTCTTTCCGGGATTTTGATAAAAGATGGCATAACTAAAGTCACCCCTACTTTCATTTTCTTGAATACAAATGGCACGACTCATGGGCAGTAGAGACTTAGGAGGTGTTAACATGGCCAGAGCAATATACGCGTTCTCCGGTGACCCCATTACCTTAGGACATATCGATATTATAAAAAGAGCAGCAAAAGTCTTCGATGAATTAATAGTAGGTATCGGTGTTAACCCGAACAAAAAATATTTATTCAATCCCGAAGAGAGAAAAACGATAGCCCGGAAAGCCCTGGCAGACTTAAAAAAAGTAGCGGTGATTTCCTTCAAAGGTTTATTGGTCGATTATGCCTATGAAAATAATATCCCTATTATTATCCGGGGCATACGGAATAGCAATGATTTTGATTTTGAATTGATGCTCTATCAAATCGGCGAAACCCAGAAGATGAAAATAGACACCTTTTTTATCCCCTCCCGCCAGGAAATGGCCCATATCAGTTCAAGCGCGGCCAAAGAACTGCAGCTCGAACAGGGGCTTATCCACGAATATGTCCCATTGTTCGCGAAACAAAAACTCGAAGAAAAACTATCCAGGCAATATATTCTCGGTATCACCGGGGAGTTTGGAGTCGGCAAACTATACATATGCGAAAAAATGGAAGAATTGGGGAAACAGGTGGGGGTGGACGTTCACACCATCGATATCGATAAAATCGGGTATGAAATTTTAGAATGCTTGATGGAGCCGGTTTATGTGGAATTAAGAAAATCAATTATGCAGGAATTCGGCATTGGGATCAAAGCCAACCGGAATTTTATTAACAGTAAAGCTCTCGGTAAGATTCTTTTTAAAGACCTGAAAAAATTGAACCGCTTCAATCAAATAACCTATAAACCGCTCTTATTAAGATTGAGACGAGAATTGTACGGAAAAAAAGGGATTATCCTGTTAAACAGCGACTTAATTCTCGAATCGAAAATGGCCTATTTATGCAACAACAACATTATCCTGGTCAAAGCTAACAAAGAAGCCCAACTGAAAAGAATTAAACTGCGGGATTACACCGAGGTACAGATCGGCAACCGGCTGGCAAGTCAATATACCGCCGGTAAAAAAGAAAAATTGATCAAAGCCCAGATAGCCAAAGAAAAACAGGGGATTCTGTTCCGGATCGATAACTCCAATCCCGGAAATATGGATAATATTAAAATACTTTTTACTAAAATCATCGACGATTTTAAAATAAAAACCTGGCAGGAGAACCGGAGAAAAACAGGTGTTACGAAACAATCATGAACGAATTAGATGAAATTTTAAAATTTTACCGGGAAATCGGTGCCGGTTTTCTCGAATACCACCGGGAGAATCCTTTAAAAGCGCTAAATGATCTCAACCGGGAAATAGGAAATTGTACCAAATGCAAGCTCTACGAATCAAAAAAAAACTATGTGCCCGGCGAAGGCTCCGCCGAACCGGGTATCATCTTTATCGGGGAAGGCCCGGGAGAGACCGAAGATAATCTCGGCAGACCCTTTGTCGGCAGAGCCGGGGAATTATTGGATAAATTGATAGACAGGATGGGGTATTCCAGGGAAACGGTTTTTATCGGCAATATAGTAAAATGCCGTCCACCGGGAAACCGGAACCCGCTGCCCGAAGAAGTAGCCGCCTGCAAACCCTACTTAGAAAGCCAGATCGACATCCTGAAGCCGAAAGTGATTGTCTGCCTGGGCAAGGTGGCCCTGAATAACCTGTTAGGACAGAATTATTCGATCATGAAGGAGAGGGGGAAACTCTTCTACTTTAAGGATATCCCGGTTATTCCCACCTACCATCCCGCCTATATACTGCGCCAGACGACAAAAGATAGTACGTCAAAAGCTAAGTGGGACACCTGGAACGACATGAAAAAAGTATTGGAAATCGTAAAAAAATCCCGATAATACCATGTTGATCCGGGTCTCACCTTCGGTAAATATATTCGAACCCCTGACCTACAACTATACCGGCAGGGAAGAGGATGTTAACCCGGGGCGGCGGGTAGTTATCCCCTTAGGAACCCGGGTAATCACGGGCTGGGTGGTAGATAGCCCTTCTTCCTACAGCGGCAAAGTAAAAAATATTATCGGCCTGGTCAATGACGACTATGTGCCGGATAGAAATTTTTTAGATTTTGCCCGATCCGTCTCGGAAATCTATTTCACCTCAATGGGTTTACTACTCGACGCCTCCCTTTCGCCTGCCCGGAAACCGCTGAACAGCCTTTTTTTTATCCCTGTAGGGGCGGAAGAAAATAACAAACCGGAAAAATTGGCAGCCTTCTTAAAAAAGGAGCAGACATTCCCCCGGGAAAAACCAATCGAATTCTTTTATAAAAACATTCCCCCGCAAAAACTTATGTCCGGCAGCCATGTTACAAGTGATAAAGCAGCCATTCAAATTGAACCTGAACCCCGGGAAAACACTTCATACGAAGAAATATCCCTGTTAGGCCTGGACCGGCTCGGCCACTACCGGGACATCATCGCTCACAACTTAAACCGGGGAAAAAGCGTGCTGATAACCGTACCGGATAATTTAACGGCCCGGTACCTGAGACAAAACGTAGAAGGGGTGGATATCTACAATTCCGATGTCAGGGCAAAGGAGAGAGAGCACCTGTGGCAGGACTATGTTAACGGCAAAGCGGGCGTCGTTGTGGGTGGGCAAAGCGCCGTTCTACTACCTATAAAGAACTTGGGCGCCGTCATTTGCGAAAGAGCCGGGAGTTCAACCTATAAACGAAGCTATTTCTCGAAGTACCATATCAACCTGCTGGCCGGAATCCGGGCGAAGGTTTTTAATATTCCACTAATCATGGGTTTTTCGACCCACAGCGCCGCATCCTACCGGAACAGGAGCAGCATCCGCATCGAAGATAAACGGCAGGCAGAGCCTCCTGCAGTGGCAGTGCATATGTTAACTGCCAAAGATACGGGCATCCCGGTCAAAATCATCGAACTTATCAAGGGTTATTTCCTCGAGAATAAGAAGATTCTGATTATCCTGAACAAAAAAGAGAGCGCCGCCTTCCTTTTCTGCCCCAAGTGTAAAAAGATCTTGAAATGCCCCACCTGCTTCGGCATGTTAAAGATTAAGCATGAGAAGGAAGGTGAGCAGGAAGGTTTCGACACCGTCTCCTGTGTGAGGTGCAGTTTTGAGAAAAAAGGCTTCGGTCTCTGTGCCAAATGCGGTGAAAAGCTGACCGAAATCGAAGAGATAAGCATCGCCTCCCTGAAAAAAAGCATTAAGCGAGAGGTTGTTGAAACCGGGATACTGACCCTTTCAGCCGAAGGCTTAAAAGGAGAGGTGGGTATTATTAACCAGCTCAGGGCCAGCAAGATTGTCATCGCCACGCCGGTGATTATCAATCCCTTCTTCAAAGATATATTTGACACGGTCATTTATATCAAGCCCGAATCCCTGTTTAATATTAACGAATACTCGGCCGCTGAGATGATTTTTTCGCTGATTTCCGAAATCCGGGAACTCGGCAAAAAAGGTTGCGGCATCGATGTTTTTTCCACCTTTCATTTTCACTACTCCCTGAAACTCATTAACGATGAAGCCGCTTTTTTTGAACGGGAGTTAAAGTACCGCCAGTGGTTTCTGCTGCCCCCCTTTGCCAATGTATACAACATCGAGGTAAAAGCCGGGGATTTACGGAAGTTAGGCAAAGAGATGCGCTCCATCTGTAAAAAGTTTAAAAGCGAATTGGGTATCAAAAAAGCTTACCTGTCATCCCGCAAACGAATAAAAGGAACCTATAAAGGGATAATCGAAGCCCATACCCTACCCCGCTCCATCCGCGAATCCAACCTGCTGCAAAAGCGAAACCTCACCATCGACCTCATCATGATTTAAAAAATGTGCTCAGGGCGTAAAAACGTATGGCGCCTGTCCCCGTTTTTTTTCCGGAACTTTCTTAAGCTTCGAGAAGTTCTAAAAATTTATCAGCGGAAGGAATCACTACTCCTTTTTCGTAACGGGAGATACTTTGTTGAGTAATTCCCAATTTTTTACCGATGTCTCTCTGGGAATACCCGGCTTGTTCCCTGGCAATTTTAATCGATACTGCCACCTGTAATTTCCGGTCTATTTTAACAACTTCAACAATTTCTCCTTCATTTGCTTTGTATTCATTGGATTGAAAATAGTTAACGATATCTTTATCGAGAGCAGTTTTGATAACTCCTTCTACAGCTTCTTTGATATTTGCCCTGGCTTCCTCGAGTGTCTCACCATAGGATATAGCTCCCTCCACATTTGGAGAGAATGCCTGGAAATACCCTTCTTCATCTTTACAAAAGACAGCGATTGCTTCAAATGGTTTGATCATGATACCTCCTCTTCATTTCATGCAAACAGGTTACATCATTTTTGATGTCCTGTCAACTTTTTTGTTCTAATCCGACAAAATGTGCGCGGTGTAGGACTTTGTGACTTTTCAAATTTATGTTCAGCGTAGAACGGACAAACAAAGTAATAAAGTAAGACACCGCCCCCGCTCCCTAATCTATTCGATATAACCTAAGGAACGGAGATGTTTAATATCTTCGGGGCTGAGGTTTTTATATGTGGGGCGTCCTACTTTCTTTCTAAAATAGTTTTTGTTAACCGTTTTATGGCGATTAATCCTTCTTTCAAAAATTTTGATTATGTCTTTATCTGCAGTAGGGAATACATTCTCCTTCTCTATAACCAGGCCATCGTGGTAAAACTCCCTAGAAATTTCCCGTGTTAATTTATGCTGGTTAATGATCATTTTTTTTCCGTCCCGGAACAGGGCAAAACGCAAATTTAGCCCGCGGTAGTGTTGTTCTGCAAAGATCTCCTTCTTTCCTTCCCGGGAAACCTGGTTTTGCTCAAACAAGATCTGCCCTCTTAAATCACTACTGATCTTTATGCCAAGGTTCTTCATTATAGTTGGTAAAAGATCGATAGAATCCGATAGTCCGGTAAAAACGCCTGTAGGCACTCCAGGTCCGTAGATAACACAGGGAACCTTCAGAATCTCATTGTAGAGGGTGCGACAGTGTTCAAACCCGCCGTGCTCGTAAAACTCTTCGCCATGGTCCGAGGTTACTATCAAAATAGTATCCGGCGCCTTTGTACAAATAAAATCGAAAAATTCGCCTACAAGTGCGTCTGAATAAAATATTGCATTATCGTAGCTGCAAACGGCCTCCTCAATGGAGTCATACTCTTGAACCCTCCTTTTTTGAAAGGCATTAGCGGGAATAGGAGTTAAAGTGGGGGAACTGCCCGGTTTGAACTTATCGAAATCCGGGGGATAACAGTATCCGTGAACCGCCATCAGGTGACACCAGATAAACACAGGTTTCCCCTTTCTAGTCTCCAGTATCTTCATGGCATTATAAATCGCATCCCTATCCGTACCGCATACTATCTTTTTATCAGATCCGGCGCCATTGAAGTTATAGTGATTATAACCCTGGTGATAGCCGAATCTCGGTGTCAGATGATAATTGGTTATATATGCATGGGTGCTGAATGCGTTCTTCTTTAGAATCTCGGCCATTGTTTCTATTTTAGAATTTAAGATTTCAACTTTTGCTGTTCCTACCACATACAACTCCATTTCGTCGAACTGGCCGACGCGGGAACCATGACAGGTAGGATGGAGACCGGAAATTATAGAAGCCACCGAAGGTTTTGTCCAGGGTGAATTAACAAAGTAGTTCTCCAATTTTAAACCTTTTTTTGCTATCCTCTTTAGATTCGGAGTGGTATCCCTCTCATACCCGTGGATGCTGGTATGGTCGGCGCGCACTGTATCGATAAGGATAACGACCACATTTGGTTTCGGTTTGCCCTTACCAGGTAGAATAAAAACAGCAGCCACCACCGCCAGAACCACTGTTAAAAGCAAAACCCATTTAAGCTTTTTATTCCGGTTTTTAAATCCCATAATTTTTCAACCTCCATATACCTTTTTTTAACAAAAATGTTATTCTAACCCAACTATAAACATTTTTCATGATAAAACGCAGCAGCGCAGCAAATTAAAAATTCCGCAAGTCAATGCCTAAAAACCTCAATATTGCTATTAAAAGATCTCATTTTTTTATTTTTTTTTTAATATATAATAAATGTAATCCTTCTTAATTTCTCCGGAGTTGATTAATTTATTCTCAAGACGAACTAAGCGATCAGATTCCATTTTACCTATCTCTGTATGGTGCCAATTTTTTATATTCAACCGACATGGATTTAATTGAGAGGTGAGAAAAAAAGGCTGCAGCAATGTCCCGCCAAAAGATGTGGCTTCAACTAATTTAAAGTACCGACGTAACATCCTATCCAAATCACCCGATCGTATTCCCTCAGAAGGATCATTAGATCGCTTCCATAATTGCTTATAATCATTTTGGAAGACCTTTTTTTGACACGCAATCAAATCTTCCGGCAGAGAAGTAAGTAACTTGTTGATGATATCGATAACATGTTGTTCAAATCCCAATTTTGAAAGACCGACGTACTCGTCAACATACATGATCCCATCCGGCTTGAGCTGATTGTTGAGTTGGGGATAAATGTACTCAAAATTCTCAAAATGGTGAAATGCACCTACATCAATAATCGTATCGAAAAAACCCAGTGAAGCGTAATCAAAAGAATTTGCATCAGCCTGGATGAAAGAATAGGGAATATCTATATCCAGTTCTTCCATTTTTTTTTTAAAACGGGTTCCTTCACCGTTTGAGATATTCAAATAAATTATCTCGGTTGTGTCTCTTTTTGTGAGGAAAGCCTCCGCTCCCATCCCATGACCATCGCCAAAAGTCAGAATTCGGCCAAAGGGTGTTGGCCTTTCCCGGATTGTTTTTGTATACCAGCTCAAAGATGCATCTCCTGTTATTTCTTTTTGGATAAACTCTCTAATTACCTTATTGTTACCCCAGTAATCAATAGAAGAGGCAGTATCTGTCTGATCCCAGAATTGAGCTGTTTTTTTCAGAGCGCTAAAACCAGGAATAATTTTTCTTAAAGCCCGGGTTAAAAAATTTCTTATGTTCATATTAATTCCATTAAGCTGATATCTTTTTTAATCATAACCATATTATAAAGGAAATTATGTAATATTTCAATAGGGAATTTCCGGGGACGATACGTGCATTTGTGCATAATAAAAATCATTCACGCGGGAAACAGGATTAAAGTACCTCCGATAAAAAACCAGGCGGGGTTGACTTAAGATTTTTGATTTGTTATATTTTTTAAGATGAAAAATATAATATCCCTTATATGTTGTTTTATAATTCTCCTGCTCTCCTGTTTCACCGGCCCAATGGAAGCCGGTTATGTCGATGAACCGGCAAATGGCCTGATAGCGGATTTTTACGTATTATCGGAAGAACCGTACAGGTGGTCGCTGCTCGAAACGGACAGCCGGGTTTATATTAATCGAAAACAGCACCTTTATACTAACGTTCCGCCCTCTTTAGAGGGTCAGCTTACCTTGCTCACATCCAACAGGGATAAATATTACGAAGCGGTGGAATCTCCCTTCATCTCTTTCAAAGTTAAAAAAGATGTAAAAGTCTACGTGCTTTACTCCGATTTTTTTACCCAGTTGGAAGAGGTATGGCTGAACGAAAGGAAGGGTTGGCATAAAGAAAATTTTGTCGTCCTGACAAATATTTCAAAAAACAAAGCGACCCGCCGAGTATACAGCAAAACCTTTACTGCCGGGACGAAAGTAATACTGGACGGCAATGGCTGCGTTATAAAGAATTGCAGCATGTACACAGTTGTTATCGTACCCGTGAAAAAATGAATGTGATAGGTTAAGGAATTGAGAGGTTGAGAACCGGCAGCAAGTCTTCTGCAGAAAAAACGCAGTGGTTTGAAAAAAGTCCGGCAGGATTATGAAGAGGGCACGTAAAAAAATACTTTTTATCAGCAATGGCCACGGCGAAGACAGTATAGCGGTAAAAGTAATAGAGAGGCTGTACGAGATGACTACCACTGCAGTGGACATTCATGCCTGGCCCATGGTGGGGGATGGTAGGGCATACCGGGAGTTGGGGATTCCACTCATAGGGTCTCTCAACCTGCTGCCCAGCTGCGGATTTGCCACCCTGAGCCTGAAACTAATGCTCAGAGATTTGAAAGCAGGCTGGATTGCCACCCATTACCGCCAGGTTAAAGCGGCTCGTTCTCTAAGGGGAAAGTACGACCTGGTGGCTGCGGTAGGGGATATTGTGGTTATCGCGGCCGCAGTACTGGCCCGGTCCCCGTTTTTTTTTATCGGCTGCGCCAAATCGTCCTACTACTCTTTCCGGCACGGTTATACCGGGCTTGAAAAATACCTGCTGCGTAAATATTGCAGCCTGACCTTCCCCAGGGACCGGTTGACTGTCGCAGAGTTGAACCAGGCCCGCGTTAAAAACCGGTACGTGGGCAATCCCATGATGGATGACTTAGAGGGAAGGGGGAACGGCTTCGGCCTGCCCCGGGAGAGAACCGTTATCGGTTTTTTACCCGGCAGCCGGACGGACGCGGCAGAGAATGCCCTGCATATGCTCGAAGCCGCAGCAGCAGTGGATCAAACCCGGTTTCATACCCCGCTGTTATTCCTTTTCGCAGCAGCTAACGACCTGGATATCTCCCTTATTTCTCGCCGGGTGGCTGACAGGAGTGGCCCGGATGGCTGGGAGATAGATGAATTTGCCGGAAAAAATCCGGCACATGGTATCGTGTTGAAACTCACCCATCCCCCCGGGGGGGAGGCCTGGTTTGTCAAGGGCCACTTTGCCGATGTACTGCGCCGTTCTTCAGTGGTTGTCGGCACTGCAGGAACGGCCAATGAGCAGGCAGTGGGATTGGGCAAACCCTTGATTACCTTTCCCACTAAAGGTGTCATGGGAAAGCGTTATGTGAAGATGAAGATGCAGTTTTTCGGTCCAGCCGCCATCGAGGTCTCTGCCGGGCCGCAGTGCATTGCCCGGGCCGTCGTCGATCTTCTGGCAGATAAAGAACGGCAGAAGCGGATGGCTGCTGCCGGTTGTGAACGGATGGGCCAGCCCGGCGCCAGTAAGGCAATCGCAGGGGAGATCCTCCTGAAGCGGAGTTAAGGTTTTATGATCTCCTTGAGCTCGAATAAGACCCCGGAGAAACTTTCTGGGTGGGCAAAGGCGATTTTGGCACGACCTGCTCCTATCTTCGGCTCTTTGTCTATCATGCGGATATCCTTGTCCATGAAATCTTTGATCCCGGATTCAACATCATCTACTTCAAAAGAAATGTGATGAATACCGCTGCCCCTCCTGGCAAGAAATTTTGCTATGGGTGAGTCTGCTGCGGTGGGGGCGGTCAACTCGATTTTCACATCCCCCACACTGAAAAATGCCGCTTTTACCTTCTGATCCTCCACGACTTCCGTACCATGAAATTCGAGTCCTAAGATGTCTTTGTACTTCTTGATCTCCTCGTCTAAGTCCTGGACCGCGATGGCAATATGATCGATCTTCTTAATCATTCAGCATATCTCCTTCTGCGCTGTTTCCGGCAGTTACATTTTTTCTTCGGAAAAGCGGACAGGTTTGTTGTTCCGGTTCTCAAAGTATTTTTTTCCCCATCAGGGTAAGAATCGCCTTTGATCGACTGTCGACGCCGAGTTTTTTAAATATCCGGTTTAAATGGGTTTTTACCGTTTTTTCACTGATCGCTAACTTTTCCGCGATTTCCTTGTTTTTTAGACCCCGGGCCATAATGCTCAGGATCTCAATTTCTCTTGCTGTCAGCCCGATCATGTCTTTGTCTTTGAACAACTGCGTGGAATTGTATTCGGATATATTTTGCAGGGACAAATTGACGACTCTCTGGTCGACTAAGAACCCGCCTTTTTTGACATGCAGCAGTCCCTTTTCGAGTTTCTTAGAACTCAGGACGCGTGACGCAAAACCTTTTACGCCTAATTGCATCAGTTTGACCTTATCGGCGTTTGAAAAGTTTTCGTTAATAATGACCGGTTTCACCTGGGGCAGGGAACGAAAAATTTCGGAGAAGGTTTCAGCCGCGTCTCTTAAATCCCTGATATTGCAACTGGCACACACTAAGGCAATGTCGACTTCCTGTTCGAATTCTTTCATGTCTATGGAATCCACGCGGGGAAAAGTCTCGACCATTTGGAAAATCGGGCTGCTTTCCGAAATACTCTCAAATCTTTCCTTTATCAATGAGTGGTCACAGAACAAAATGATTTTTATCACATCCTTTTCCGCTGCGGAACTACTCTGTGTGCTATTCTCCTTCTCTCTTTCGGCAATGGCGCTGTTGATGGTTTTCAGAATCTTTTCATTTGTTGCACCTTTTGAAATGTAATCAAAGGCACCGAATTTCATGGCTTCGACCGCAGTATCAAAGGAAGGGTAGCCGGTTAGTATAATGATTTTTAACTTTTTATCAAAGGTTTGTAATCGTTTTGATATGTTGATACCGTCGTCTTTAACCATCCTCAGGTCAACCAATGCCACAGCGATCTCTTTATCCTCGACGATTTTGATTGCCTTTTCCCTATCCGGGGCAGTCTCGATGTTGAAGCCTTCGTTTTTCAGCCAGATTTTCAGGCTTTTAAGTACCTGCACGTCATCATCCACGATCAGTATCGTATTTTCATTCTTTTTATCCATTTAAACTCCTCCTGCTCGCCGGCAGCTTTATAATAAAATGAGCACCCTCTTTATATTCTTCGTTGTAAATAATATTACCGTGGTGAATATTGACTAATTTATACGCAATATACAGACCGAGTCCCACGCCCGTGTTTTCTTTGGTGGAAACAAAGGGCTCGAACAGGGAATTTCTAACCTCCGCGGCCAATCCCGGCCCATTATCGATAAAATGGATTTCAACGGAATTTTTTCCCTTTATGTTCAGGGCTTCTATTTTAAGTTTGCTTTTGCCTGCCATATCTTCCATTGCTTCCACTGCGTTTAATATTAAATTCATAAACACCTCTTCGAGTTTTACCGAAGAGCCGTACACAAAACAATCTTTTCCCATTTTATGAATGATTTTTGTCGATTTTAATTTATGACTCCATTTAAGAACTTCAAGGGTTTGCAGAATGACCTCTTTTATGTTTAAGGAGGTGAACTCTTTTTTGGAGCGGTGAAAATCCAGCAGGCCTGAGATTATTTTCCTGATCCGGTCGATTTCGGTTTCTGAAATCTCAATCGCATCTTTTACCAACTCACTTTTTCGTTTGATATTTTTTTTCAGCACCTGGATGCTGTTGCTGATAGCGAGAATGGGGTTATTGATCTCATGAGCGATATTTGAGGACAATTTCCCGATGGAAGCGAGTTTTCCTTGAGTCAACATTGCTTTTTCCACATTTTCCCGGTTTACTTTTTCATTTTCAAGTTTATCGAGGGTGAAGTTCAGACTTGAGATCAGATTCGAGATTTCATCCTTTCGCCGGTCTTTCTCGATGCGAATGGACAGGTCTTCCAGGCCTTCTATGCGGCTCATGGTATCGGTTATACCACGCATTCGCCTGATCATACACCTGTCTATATATTGGTAAAGCAAAATACCGAGAAGGATTGTCGTGAAAAATATGATGGTGATAAAGGCCATCATATGCCTGTTTACGATCGTGAATACGCTGTTGTCCGATGTGCTGGTTAAAATCAGGGAGGGTTGATTGTAAATATTTTTTAATAAATGAAAGGTGTGTAATTTGTCCATCTCTTCCCTGTAAAAGAAATCCCCCCCCCCATTGTGTTTAAATAAAAGGCATTCATTTGCTTGCTGTCGAGTGGATAGATTTTCATGTTTTCCATGGTATAAAGAGAAAACCGTTTTATCATTCTGCGATCAATAAACTTTCCTAAAACCAGCACCCCGGGGATTGGGGCGCTTTTTTTATGTGCGGTTATGGGATAGGAAACAACCACTACCGGTTCATAATTGGAGTTGATAATACTATTTATGCTTTTTGACCTTCTCATAGTCGTTTTGGCTATCCACTCTATGTCGTCACTTATTTTTAAATCTTCAAAATCGATAAATCGTTTATCCTGCCAATAGCATTTGTAGAATGCAATATTCATGCCGGGATCAAGGACCAGGATCAGGTCCAACTGGTCATCAAGAAATACCTCGTCCGGGAAGGCATCTCTTTCAAATACCGGTGACGGGTTTTCAACATAATAGGTCATGCTTTCCCAATCTGCCCAGTCCTGACAGAGAATGGCAACATCTCGCTCTTCGATAGAGAGGGCAATCTCAAATTTTCTCTTTAAGTTTTCAATATAGCTGAGTTTTCGTTCTTTTAAAGGGGGCAGTATGAAGATTTTAAAACTTAGTAAAAAAGAAGAAGCTAATACAAGGCCTGAAAACGACAAAAGGTAAATCAATCTTTTTTTAAGGCTCATACCTGCATTAATGTGTTGTTTTTTGCTTCATTCTTTTAATGTTTCCCGCAATCGGTCGCTGTCTAATGATGAAAAAATTTTTTTTTCCATTGCAGTCAATATTGCCCGGGTTCGGTTATTCACTCCTAATTTTCTGAATATCCGGTTGATATGTGTTTTTACGGTTTTTTCACTGATAAACAACTTATCGGCTATATCCCTGTTTTTTAGTCCGGAGGCCATGGTTTTGAGTATCTCTATTTCTCTTTCCGTCAGCCCGGTTATTTCTTTTTTGGGCTGCAGGGTCGCTTTATAATCCATCAGGCCTTTCAACGCTAAATTGGTTACCCGTCTACTCACCCATACTTCGCCTTTTTTTATTCGCCTTAGCGCTTTTTCAAGTAGACTTGAACTTAAGTCCCGGGAAGAAAAGCCTTTCACTCCCAATCGTAATAATTCGACTTTTTCCTTATCCGTAAAATTTTCATTAATAATGACCGGTTTGATCCCGGGGAAGCAGCGGTAAAGTTCCGGGAAGGCCACATAGGCGTCTTTAAAGGTTTTTAGGCAGCAGTTGGCGCATATCAGGGCGATATCGATTTCCTGGGAGACACTTTTTGTTTTCATATGGTTGATCTCGGGAAAGGATTTTACCAGCTTGAATTGCGCGTTGTTTTTTGAAAAGCTCTCCAATCGTTCCTTTATGAGAGAATGATCGCAAAAAAGGACTATTTTTATTGCATTTTTCCCGAAGATATCTTTCTCTCTGGCAATGTGGTCTGCCTCTCTTTCCCGGACTGCTCCTTTTATAACCTTTAGAATCTTGTCGTTGGGCATACTTTTTGAAAGGTAGTCATAGACGCCCAATTTCATCGCCCGAACGGCGGACTCGTAGGAAGTAAAACCTGTCAGTATAATTATTTTTAAATTTTCATCGATTTCCATTAAGCGTTTTGCCAGTGTTATGCCATCCTCTTTGCTCATCCTATAGTCCAGCAGCGTTACATCGATATTTTTGCTTTTCATGATTTTTAATGCTTCATTACTGCCTGCCGCTGCATGAACCTCGAACCCCTCGCTTTTCAACCAGGAAGATAAACTTTGCAATACTTTGTTGTCATCATCAACGATCAAAATCGATCTCTTTGATTTTTCATACATTTGTTTACCTCTTTTTTTAGGCAGATCTTATTATAATATTGTACAACTTAAAAGTAAAACTTACAACTTTCGGTGCAAAAAAAGATTTTGTGACATTTTTCCTCTTGCTACCGGCGCGGGGGGATATAATACTGCCGGATCAACCTCTCAACCTGCGGATGCCAGGTGGGATTGCGTATAAATTTCCTCTCCTGCCGGACGAGGCTGGGACTGAGAACAAACCTGCCCGACTGGCTCATTTGCATGACCTTATAACCGTTCATTATACTTCGTTTTATGGTTACCTTTTCGCGTAGATGACCTTTTTCGTCTAAAATCTCCCCTGCCTTGCCCATTTGAGACCGCAGCAAATGGTGCCCCAATTCATGTAATATAACCCTGTTCAGGGTTCTGTCAAAACCGGTTTTGACTATTTTATGAAATACACACCAGTAGTCGGCCCAGACAAAGACGGTTGGGCAATCGCCAATCATGGCTGCCGCCGTACCGTAACCCAGAAATTCAGCGGGGTCGACATCCTTTTTTCTATAGGCGTAATTATAATCGGCGGGCTGGGGCGGATTATAAGAAGATAAGGGAGAATCCTTTAGCAAATCATGCTCTTTCGATATAGCTCCTAAAATCACCACATTTATCGTTTCGGGCCGGCCGTCGGATAAATTGCTGCTAATTTTCGATAATACCGATGTTATATCGGATGATTTGCCGGGGCCATAGCGGGGATCATTTGCTGATCCCCTGAAGTAACGCGACATTTTCGGATGAAAGGGGTCTATCTCGACGAAGGTATTTGTGATATGGACTTCGATGTTCAACCTCTCTAAGTTGGAGCGCACCAATTCCCAGGTGCTTTGGGGGAACCGGACATTTTTCAGGATTTTGGGCTGCTCTAAGTACATCAGCTTCCATACCACGAGCCGTTTCGATTTGATTTCACTATTTTCGAATGACCGCTTTGTGTCTTCCCCGGGATAAAAACCGGCCCCGACGCGGAAGGAATCCCCGGCATAGGTTGTCCCGGTAAAACGAACCCGGGTTTCCCCCTTTTCATCGCTTATCGTTGAATTGTCTTTTTCATGAAAGGTAAACGGGGCACAGGCGGTAAAGGGATTCATATTTATTATACCCCATCTATTTAACGGCCCTTTCTTGTACTCAAAGGACCAGTAAACCCGGATGCCGGGTTTCAGACCGGAGATTTTTAGAATAAGTTTAGCGCCACTCTGCGTCTTGCCGTTTCCCCGCACATAGAGCCTGACCGGATCCTTTCCCGTGTCCGCATCCTCTTTTTTTACCCCGGCTATCTCCAAATCGGCTCCGGGAAATTCCCCTTGAATTATCGTTTTTCCGCTTCCATTGTTCAGATAACGCGAATGACTACATCCGACAATCACGGCCAATGATAAAACCAGGCCAACAGAGGACAACACGTAGTTTCTCATATTCTCAATATAATATTTAGTTAACTTTCTTTCGCCTTACTTTATAAAGGTTTTCCTTTTTTTTGCCTATTATCGATTCACCGGTATTTTAAGAGGGTAATAGTTTATAAATTTTTACTTCTCTCCACATCAACTAGTTCAAATTCGGGCAGCAAAAATTTCGACCGCCTGCTCGGGGGCATCCGGGTATTAGACCGGTTCCAGCAGCCCACCTTTTTGTAAAAAGTTTTTTTACTTCGGGTCGATGCGGATATACAGATTTTCATAGGGTGTTTTCCGGTATAATGTATTCAAACCACACTTTTTGATATCGATCCTGAAATCGGAGATAAATTTCGGCTTTTTAGTTTTGATTAACCGGCGGATGTCATAGTCACCAAAACGATTATTGGTCAACCGGTTGTAGGTGTCGAGACCATGGGATTTCTTTAAAGAGAACCAGAAATAATGCAGGTCGGGCCGGAAGAGATTAAACCGGTTTTTGCCATCATAAACGAGGTCCGACTCCGTTGAATTTTGAATCACAAAATTCGCCCTTTCGATTTCGGCCCGGTTTGTATTCTTGCACCGCTCTAATAGAAAATAACCGGAACTTAATAGGATCAATACCGGAATGAGAACCCGGTATGCCGCGTTTAGTCTGAATTTCAGAATAATATGATGGAGATAGTATCCGGCCAGAATAGAGAGCAGGCTTAAGGGAAACAAAAAATTGTGCCCCCAGGGCCGCTTGATTAAGAAGAGAGTTGCCAATAAAACCAGGCAAATAAAAGCGGTTATATTGACGACGCCGGCTGTTTTTTTTCTGTTCCGCACCAGGGACAGGAAAAAGAGAAAGGAAAATAACCATAATAAAAGATCTTTTAATATATAATAATTTAACGTCAAAAAAAGCGAGAAACTATCATCCCGGGCAAAATTCATATTAAGCAGCCAGTTGGTCAGGATATAATCATTCATGGAACCTGAAAAAAACAGGTAGAACAGGAAAAGCGAAAGGGGGGCCAGGAAAGAGATCGAAAAAAAAAGAACCGGCTTAAAGGAAATTTCCCGGCGCAGCAATTTATATACAAAAATAATGCCGTAAGCGATCAGCAGGAAGATCGTCTTTTGCAGGAACAGGAAAGAGATGGAGGCCGAAAACCCGGTAAACACCATATAGGAGTTCTTTTTTTCCCCGAAGAAGCGGATAAGGAAGTACAGCGAAAGTAACCCAAAGAGAACCTGGGGAATATCGGGCCTGATCTGGATACCGAATACGACAAACATCACGGTGGATAGGAGAAAAACCACGGATAAGAGGCCCGCCTCTTTAGATTGGCGCATAGGCTTATCGCTTGAGATAGGTCCGGCTGCCACTAATCTCCCCGTTACCAGGTATATTAAAAGGGCAATACCGAGGGTCATGAGAAACATAAAAAATCGCAGGATGAGTAGAATATCGGCAGAGTGTCCGAAAACATGCAGGAAGGGAAGGAGCAGGCACCACAACAGCGGATGGTGGTGCTGGAAAAAGTCACTATAGGGTGTATAACCCTGCCGGATATACCAGGCGCTGTGAATATGTTCAAATTCATCGATGCTGAATCCCCGGTTCATGGCTGTCTGCAGTACGATTACCGCAAGTAGAAAGATGATTAATCCGAGTGCTTTAAAATAGTGCTGTTCAAATGTGTCCATCAGGATTTGTTCCAGGTTTTTATGTATGCCGATAGCTCTTCTTTTGACATGGCTTTTACTTTGTTATATTCCCGCTTATTGTTTTTCAAAATAGGACTGCGGATATAACCGGCTATTTTTTTCAGGGAATTGAAGGAACCGACCGGTTCGCGGGGATGATCTAAGTGAAACAAACCGCCCGCTGCCCTGCCGAAGGTAAAACCCAGCCCGGTAAACCGTTCCACTAATTCATTGTCTTCATACCCCCAACCGATAAAATTTTCGTTCTCCATGCCCCCGGCAAAGAACGCCTCTTTATTCCAGAAGAGCGCGCCACCGATAGATCTACGGTTTAATAGGGGGCATTTTTTTTCGTTAAGCCTGGATAGAGAGAGGGTCTCTTTTATGGTTTTATAATAATGCCTCGCCAGGTTGTAAAATCTACCGTCATAGGGGAAGCAGGCGTCGTATTCGTTCCGGCGTATCGCGGCAGCGGCTTCCAGGTATTGCCCTGGATGCAGCAAAACATCGGAATCATAGTTACAGATAATGGGGGTTTTGCTTTTTTTTGCCATCAGGTTCAGGCACCTGGTGCGGTGCAGATGCGGTTTTTCGGAGTAAATATAGATATATTTACAACCATACTCCTGCAAATGAGAAAACATTTTTCCCCGGGATTCCTCGCAGATGATAATATGAGCGTTTAAGTGGCGCAGTAAATATTCGACCACTAACTCCACGTTTTCTTTCCTCTCCCGGGAGTCAAAGCGGATAGGGATATTAAAGGTAACGTCCGTGAGATTTAAGGTTTCGCTATCTTTTGGTTTCATGAGCAATATTTTGTATATCACAAACAACGGCTTTTGTCTAACGGAACCGGGCGCCAGCCTTCGTTTTTTAAGCGATTACAAATTTGTTTGATTTCTCCCAGGATTCCGGGATTTCTCATATCACGGGGATGAAGGGCCAGCCGGAAAAGCCCGGGCCGGCTTAATAATTTTTTTACCAGTCTTTTTCGCAGCATACGGTTCACCCCATCGATGACCTCCCTGGCACCGTTGTCAAAGGAGAGAACCGGAACCGGTACGGCTCCACCTTCGAGAAAGACGACCCGGTTTTTTTTAAAATAGCCCGTGAAACCCAGTTCATGCAGGGCCGCAATTGTGCCTTTTCCATAGTGCCAGCGGGGCGCACAGAACCAGTTCACCGGTTTCCCGCTCCAATTTTCCAACATGGTTTTCCCTTTTTTTATTAGATCATAGGCTTTTTCTTTTTTGAGGTGTTTGAATTCGGAACCTACAGGCTCTCCATACAATATTTTATCCCGGTATGTTCCGGGAGAATGGTGTGAGTAACCATGTAAAACGATCTCTCCGGTTAGGGAGCCGAAACGTTTGCCGAATTTTCGGTCCCCTTCGTTAGATTTCCGGCCGGCCCAGCGGGGCGTCCACAAGAAAACCGGTTCGACGGCCCCCATTTCTTTGGCCAATCGCTGCATGGCGGCAAATTCACCCGAAAAAAGGGGCGTAACATCATGCAATTCCAGAATAAAGTTTTTTTCTTTTATGGGAACGTTCTTTGCATAGAGCATTCAGAGTTCTTTATTCCGGTTTGGGATTACCTAATCGAGGATGCGCCGTTCTCCTATTAATGCCCGGATGCCGGATACCTCCTGTGAAACTTCAATCACACCTTTGTATTCACCCTGTGCGTCATACACGGGAAAATAACGGATGTGGATAAACTTACCGTCTAACTGCAGCCAGAACTCGGCCGCATCCTTTTTCTTCTCTTTGAAGTTCTTGAGGATACCTGCCACGATATGGACACTTTTGGGTGGGTGACAGTTTTGTACTGCCCGGCCGATGATTGCCGGGCTCCTGGGAAAAATCCGGTCTTCACTGGCCGAGTAAAAACACACTTTGTCGTTTTCATCGACAAAGGTAATGTCAACCGGCAGTTTTTTTAACATAAGGGTTAATTGTTCAGGGGTGAGATACCCTTCTTCCAATTTAATTTTTTCGTTATCTGTCCCTGATTTTTGCGATCCGGTTTTTTCCATTTTTTGTTCTCCTTTTTTTGCTTCGGCAAGATTGGCGTCCCAGAGGTTGGAGGGGGTTACCCAGGCATAGCCGATCTCACTTCCACCCCTTTTGATTTTGACCCAGTCCATGGTGTCCAATTTTTTCACCGATGTGGGATAGAGAATCTTCTCTTCTAAGAAAATCATTTTCTTAATCGCGGAGACAAGGGTTTTGAAATGTTTGGCCAAACCGGCCCAGTCTTTCTCATTCATCAATATTTCGGTCTTCTTTAAATGATCGCGGATTTCATCGTGTTTCCCCCACATTATCGTGGTGGGGCCGGTAAATCCTTTTTCTTCCAAAGCCGGGAAAAGCTGGTTCTCTTTACGCTGGTAATGTTTCACAATTTCCTTCAGTATACCGAAGCCTTCTTTAAATTCAGCAATATCCTCTTCCTTTGGATCCGGTTTTTTTAATTTTTTGGCTGTTTTCGATAATTTTTTGATAATCTTTTTAGCCATCTTGTTTTCCTGGACAAGGGTGTAGACCGGGTGGCCCGGTATTTTCGTGACCTTTTTGACTTTTGTCAGCGCCTTCTCAAATACCTGGGCATGAACATCGCACAACTTCTGGATTTCCGAGACCGGAAATCCTTCCCGGAGCAACGCATTTTCCATATCGGCAATTTCCTCAGGAGAGGTGTTTTTAATCAACCGGGCAAACTGTTTTTGTAATTGCTTGACAGGAACACCGGCATGCAGGTCTTTGATAATTTGTTTCAGCGCTTCCTGTTTTTTCCCCTCTTCGCTGTTATTTTCACTCATCTTTTACCTCCTACAAAACATTTTTTTTCGAGGCTGCTGCCTCTTTAGTGTTTACTTTTTAACAGCCGTTCTTCTTCATTTTTTTTATCTCGATCACTTTTTTGGGGGAAATCGATAATAAATTTTGTTCCTTTGCTTTTGTCCACCTCCAGTGTACCGTGTAATTGACCGATTAAGGCATTGATGATCTGCATCCCTAAGGTGACGGGGGTATCAATTTTAAAATCCTTCGGCAGGCCGACGCCGTTATCGGCTACACTTAACGACACCTTATCGGCATCTAACAGCTTGATCTCTATTGCGATTTCTCCGCCTTTGCCGGTGGGGAATCCATGTTTAATCGAATTCATAACCAGTTCATTGATAACTAAGGCACAGGGGATAGCCTGGTTTACCTGCAGGTAGATACTTTCCACATTTACCTTCAATTCAACATCGGGCAACCTGGAGGAGTAAGCATCGAATAAGCGTACCGCCAGGGTATTGACGTATTCACCGAAATTGACATTGGCCAGGTCTTCGGATTGGTATAATTTTTCATGTACCAACGCGATGGAATCGATGCGGTTCTTGCACTTTTCAAATATATCCCGGCTCTCCTGGTCTTTAATTCCGCGTGATTGAAGATTTAACAGGCTGTTAATGATCTGCAGGTTGTTCTTGACCCGGTGGTGGATTTCTTTAAGTAGTACTTCTTTTTCTGTAAGTGAAGCTTTGATCTGTTCTTCGCTCCTCCTGAGCGCTTCCTCAACCTTTTTTCGTTCTGCAATTTCACGGCTGAGCCTGGCGTTTCTATCTTCGAGGCTCTTTTGCAGGTTGCGAATCGTCAGGTGTGTGTTGATGCGGGCGGCGCCTTCTTCTAAGTTGATGGGTTTGGTAATGTAATCGACGGCTCCTAAGTCGAAGGCCCTGACTTTATCTTTCGAGTCGGTGCGGGCGCTCATAAAAATAACCGGTATACCGCGGGTTCTCCGGTTTGCCTTGAGGCGCGCGGCAATTTCGAATCCGGTTATTCCGGGCAGGTTAATGTCTAACAGAATGATGTCGGGTAGCTCCCGGCCGATTGTTTCAAACACGGTTTCCGCCCTGGTGGCAAGTAGTACCTTATAACCGGCTTCTCTCATAAAGTCGGCCAGCACATTGAACATATAAGGATCGTCATCGACGACTAATATGGTATTCATTGTATCGAAGCTCTCAGTCATTTTTTATCCTTCGGATATTACCGGTTTTTGCAGGTGCCCGGCTTTTAGGGAGTAGGTGTTTGAAATTTACGGTAAACCTGGTGCCTGTTTCGGTTTCGCAGCTTATGACACCCCGCAGTTGTTTTACCAGGGTATTTACTAACAACATGCCAAAGCTGTTATTTTTCCGGAAATCAATTTCTTTTGAAAGGCCGACACCGGTGTCACCCACCACCAGTGTTTGATCGAATTTATCATCCTTGCTTTTTCCCAGGTAAATATAAAGTTCTCCTTCTTTGTTATCCGGGAATGCGTGTTTCAGGGAATTGGTTATGAGTTCATTTAGGATCAGCCCTAAGGGAATGGTGGTTCCGATGTCGAAAAAGGCTTCTTCGATTTCCATTTTTAGCTGTACCTGCCCCGGGTTCAGGGAGTAGGAATCGAGCAAATGGCTAATCAGCCTGTTGATATATTCCTTGAAATCTATGCTCGATAGGCTCCGGGAACGATACAATTCCTCGTGGACCAATCCCATGGTCCTTACCCGTTCACGGCAGTTTTTGAACACCTGGAG
>JAGLQA010000213.1 GCA_023137075.1 Candidatus Aminicenantota bacterium | reverse complement strand
AGAACTTCTTTTTCTTTAAGCGATGTTTTGAGCTGTTCTTCCATCTTTTTCTGCTCGGTAATGTCTTCGGTGATACATAAGATGCCGTCCCTGCCGCCGGGAAGGGGGATCTTCTTCTCATTCAGATTCATGTAGCAGATGGTACCGTCTTTTTTAATGCTTTTTTCCGTGTGTTTGAGTACCTTACCTAAAAGCAATTTCTCGATATTGCCATCCACCTGGTGGACAACATCCGGGTGAGAAAACATGTGGACTTTTTCCCCGATAATTTCTTCCCTGGTATAAGCGAAGGATTCGCAAAAAGCCGGGTTGGCATCGATGATATTGCCATCTATATCTTCCAGCAGGATCCCGCTGGGTGAGAGGTCGAAAAGGGTGCGGTATCTTTTCTCTTTTTTAGCGAGTTCTTCCTCCGCCCGTTTGCGTTCCGCTATTTCCTGTTGAAGTTCTTCATTGGCTGTGATCAATTCTGTTGTGCGCTCTTTCACCAATTCTTCGAGATGGTCCCGGTATTTCCTCAATGCTTCTTCCGCTTTTTTGCGTTCGGTTATATCGCGGTCGTATCCTAACACGCCGGTAAATTTTCCCTTATTGTCGGTTAAGGGAACCATTTTACGCCAAATATTGATAGTACTGCCGTTCCTCTTGATAATCCGGATTTCCCCTTCAGCGGGTTGGAGGCGCTGCAATTCCCGGAATCGTTCATGGAAGAGGGCGACCGATGACGAGCGCATGAGTTCGGTCATGTGTTTACCCACCATCTCTTCCCTGGTATACCCGTAGAGCTGGGTTGCTGTCCTGCTGCACATTGTGATGATTCCGTTCGTATCTAAGATACTGACGGCATCGGGGGCGGACTCGAACAATAAACGGTATTGTTCTTTGCTTTGCTGCAGCGCTTTTTCCACCCATTTACGCCCGGTCATATCAAGGATATGAACGATAACCCTGGTTGTCGCCTGATCCTCCACATAGTTGGTCTTTATATTAAAAAATTCACCGTTTTTTGTTTCTATTTCAGTGGTTTGCGGTTCTTTTAATTCGAAGGTTTTCTTGATGATTCCGATATCTCCCGGTTTCTCTTTTTCATAGATAAGGATATCGTAAGAATGGCTTGTCCCTTCGATTATATCCGGCCACCACTTAAATGCCTCCCGGTTTGCCAGTGTGATAACCAGGTTGCTATTTACTTCAAAAATAGGATTAGGTACGGTATCGAGTATACACCGGTAGGAATATTTTTCATTTTTTTCACTCTTCTCATTACTCATAATTGCATACCTGGCCGTTTCCTATTTTATATCTTTCTTAAATTTTTTTCAAGTTTGCAAACTGGGTATTTTTGGCTCCTCAAGAAAATTTGCGGGTAAAACTTATGTGGAAATACACGAAAACCATTAACGGCAGCCGTTTTCAGGCTACTCTCAAGGCAAGTGAATTTGAACTCAAATTTATTTCATCTTATTGGGGCTTAATTGATCTTGATTTCGGGTTCATCAATCTGTCAAA
>JAGLQA010000212.1 GCA_023137075.1 Candidatus Aminicenantota bacterium | reverse complement strand
AACCAACTTTATCCACAATTTTTTTTATAGAACCAATACTTCCAAAATTAGAATTGCTGCATTGGATTCCGTTTTGTTGACAAAGCCGCGTGATTCGTGATATAAAGCATTTTAAAAAAGCGCAATCCATGAGAATACTGATTATCGATGACGACCCTGTCAGCCTGGCGAAATTATCCGTATTATTAAAAAAATACGGCGAATGCGACACCGCTTTCAGTGGGAAAGAGGCCATTGAGAAATTTAAAAAAGCGCATGAAGATTATCTGCCTTACAAGCTTATCTCCTTAGACATCAAAATGCCGGATATGACCGGGCAGGAGGTACTGGAACACATTCACAAATGGGAATTGGATAATAAAATAAATAAGATCGGAGAACGGGCCAAAATCATCATGGTAACGGCAATGGATGATGTCGAAAATTTAGTTACCTCCTTTAAAAAAGGATGCGACGGATATTTAACAAAACCCTTTAATGCCGAAAAATTGCGGGAAACCCTGTCAAAAATAGGTATAAGAGTAACCTGACATAGAACCGGGCCTTCGCCTTTAATTATTTGTTTTCAATTTTTGCAAAATATGTTTAAAAAATGATATACTTTCAAACCGGAACAAAGTTAAAAAAATGAAGAGTAAAAAAAGAATATTCACTTCCTCAATAGTGGGATTTTTTCTACTAATTGTCTTTCTTCTTTTCCCCGGCCAGAAACAGGAACTAAAGGAAACTCCCGGTGAACTCAGCCGGGTTCATGGGGAATTGGCCGGCCGGGATCATTGCGGCAAATGCCATTCGGCAGCGAAGGAAATAGAACCGGGCAATTGTCTCAACTGCCATGAAGAATTGTCCCGGCGCATCAAAGCAGAGACAGGATTTCACCGGGATAAGCAAGAAAATTGCGGCGTCTGCCACCCGGAACATAACGGCAAAAACCACCGGTTGATCCAGTGGGACCCGGCTGATTTCGACCACTCGGAAACGGGCTATTATCTCTCAGGCGCCCATCAAAGGATAACATCCTGCGACCACTGCCACCACGGAAAAAATTCGCCGCTGCGCAAATACACGAAAAGTTTTTTCCTCAAGGATAACCGCTGCTCGGCCTGCCATAAAGACGCCCACCGGGGGAATCAACCCGTCTGTACCGATTGCCATACCACGAAAGACTGGAGCGTGGATATATGGTGACGCAAATGCTAATAGATCAAGGGTATTGGGATTATGTTAAATAAAAAGACCTGCTTGTTTTTTTTATGTTTCCTGGTCTGCTGTTTGTATATCAGCGGCGATACGGGGAAAGCCTTTTATCTTCGCGGTGCTTTTTACCAGGATTGGTTGGGCATTAAGTATCAAGATAGCGACCTTTAC
This sequence comes from Candidatus Aminicenantota bacterium, assembly GCA_023137075.1. Lineage (GTDB taxonomy): Bacteria > Acidobacteriota > Aminicenantia > UBA2199 > UBA2199 > JAGLQA01. The sequence continues at coordinate 1,369 of JAGLQA010000212.1, read as the reverse complement.
CACCGCCTGAGCAGCCGGTTGAAATTAGCCTTCTGGAACAAACCCGGGGAAGGATGGACCGCCTTCGTGGATGTCCGCGACCGTTACACCCTCAGTTACGGCAATAAAAACCAGTTGATTATTTACGATGCCCGGGTTTCCTATGACCGGCTGAATCGAAAACTTTTTTTCTCCTTAGGGCAGATGAATCTTTACGATACAGCCGGTATCGGTGAGTTAACCGGGGGGATTGCCGGCTATAAAATAAATAAATACCTCTCTGCCGGCGGTTACGCGGGATTGGAACCGGACATCTATAATGCCCGGTTAGATGCGAAGTACAACAAATTCGGTATTTTTTTTCGCTATGCCGGTCCGGGCGCGAAACAGTTCTCTTTGAGTTTCAACCACCTCGGTTTTGACGGTCAAACCGAGCGGCAATTTCTCTACTCCAATGTTCTCTTTCCCTTTAAACGGCTGTTTGTTCTATATGGAAATATAGAGTATGAACTGGATAATAAAACAAAAAAGGAAGACCGGTTATCCCACCTGTTTTTGAATACCAGGGTGAACGTGACGAAATATGCCGATATAACCGTCAATTACAGTTCCGGAAAAGGCCTGGATTACCACCAATTCCTGTTGGAGCAATCCCAAAACCCGACCATCGGGAACAGCGAAATAGAACGCTACTACTATAATGAAACCTACGGGATTCGCCTTAGTGTCAAGCCGGTCAAAAATATGCGCCTCTTTGCCTCCAGGCGGGAAAGTCAACGGAAAGACCTGGAGATCATGAATCATACTACCCGGTTCGGCCTGTCCATGACAAACATCTTGAAAACCGGAGTTTCAATTTACGGAAACTACAATATGAACCGGGGCGATTCTTCCGAATCCGACTCCTACTATATTTCCGCTTCCCGGAATTTCGGCCGACTTTCTTTCAGCTTGAATTTTGCCGACTACTACAATGGTGTGCGCATCTCCACCGGGGGAATCCCCGAAGTATTTCATATCCCCGACCGGAAAACCCTTTCCACGAATTTATTCTATATTTTGAACCGTTCCCTGGCCCTATCTTTAGAATACGCTTATTCCTATGAAGAAGAAAACCTGGAGCATCAATTTTTTATCCGGGCAATCTACAGGAGGGCTCCGTGATGAAACGTCGTAAACAAGAAATCCCTGCCAGTGTACCTCCGGGTTCCCGAAAACCGTTGCCCAACCGCTTAAAAACCAGGTACACGCTCGTTACCGGGATCGTGATTGTAATGTCTCTTCTATTCATCTTTTCCCGGCAAAAACGATGGGATGCCGTCGCTCACGACAAGACCAATTTTCCCTTAGTGGGCAAGCACCGGACCGTGGACTGTTCCGAATGTCATGT